>JANQEZ010000106.1 GCA_028278115.1 Clostridia bacterium | reverse complement strand
TTATTTATTATACTACTATATGGACTTAAAGTCATTTCTAAAAAACATCCTTTGTTATAGGTATAAACTCACTAACACTTTTATACTTTCTTACATTTTGATTTTCTTTTTCACATTGCTGGCTAAAATATACCTGGCTGTTGATGATTTTTTTTCCTCTCTTATCTATCCTTGAGTAACTTCCATCTCTTTTAAGTATCCTTGCCTTAACTGTATCCCTTAATGAAATATTGAGTATCTCTTTGACTTTCTCCTTATTATCCTTGTCTTCAATGGGGAAAAGCAGCTCTACTCGTCTCCTTAAATTTCTTGGCATCCAGTCGGCACTTGATAAGAATATCAGTTCATTCCCATCATTGAAAAAATAAAATATTCTACTATGCTCTAAGAACCTCCCAACAATGCTTCTAACCCTTATATTTTCACTTACTCCTGGAACACCTGCCTTTAGACAGCAAATCCCTCTGACAATCAAATCAATTTCCACACCTGCACAGGAAGCTCTGTATAATGCCTTAATAATTTTTTCATCAACAAGGGAATTCATCTTTGCAATAATCTTAGCCTTTTTTCCTTGTTTTGCCTTTTCTTCTTCTTGCTCTATTAAATCAACAAATTTATCATCCAAGCCTGGAGCAATATCCACTTTATAGAATCCAGAGGACTTAGAAAAACCAGATAAGATATTGAATAAAGCTGAAACATCTGCCCCTAAAAAGGAGTTAGAAGTAAGGAGTCCCATATCTGTATAGAATTTTGCAGTAACATCATTATAATTTCCAGTTCCCATATGTACATAGCGTTTTATACCATCTTCTTCTCTACGAACTATAAGCAGTAGTTTACAATGGGTTTTCAGTCCTACAAGCCCGTAAATAACATGACAACCAGCCTTCTCAAGATGTTTTGCCCAAAGTATATTATTTTGCTCATCAAATCTCGCTTTAATTTCCAAAAGAACAGTCACTTGCTTTCCATTTTCTGCTGCATCAGCCAAGGCTTTAATTATTGGAGAGTCGCCACTAACCCTATAAAGGGTCTGTTTAATAGCAAGAACATTTGGGTCCTTTGCAGCTTTTTCTACCATTTCAACTACAGGCTCAAAGGTATCGTAGGGGTGGTGTAAGATAATATCATTTTCTCCTATGGCAGTAAAAATATCATCATACTCCTCAAGTACAGGTATCCCTCTAGGAAAGTGGGTTTCATATTTGAGATGTTCATATCCGTCTCTAAAGGCAAATTTCATTAAAAAGGTTAAGTCCAAGGGTCCAGAAATTTTGTATATTCCTTCTCCCGGAACCTCCATCTGATCCATAAGTATTTTTAAAAGGGTTTTTGGTAGGCTTTTCTCTACCTCCAGCCTTACAACATTTCCCCATTTTCTTTTTTTTAAGGATAATTCAATTGTTTCCAGTAGGTCTTCTGCTCCCTCTTCATCCACACCAAGATCTGCATTTCTTGTAATCCTATAGCATCCCATATTTAAAATATCATGTCCGCTGAAAAGGGTATTCATAAACATCTTTATAACTTCCTCTAGAAGTATGAACTGTTTTGCACTTTTTTTATCGGGAAGCTCAATAACCCTATCTAATACCGACGGCACTTGAACTGTAGCAAAAAACTGACTATTATCTTCTTCATTATTTTTCAATATAAGTGCAATATTAAGACTTTTATTCATAACCAATGGGAATGGCCTCGTTGGATCTACAACCATTGGAGTAAGTACTGGATATATGTTTTTCCAAAAGTGCTTATCAATATACTCCCTTTGATAAGCATCTAAATCTGAAGATTTAAGGAAATATATGTTTTGTTTTCTTAGACCAATCAGTAGTGAGCGGTTAAAGCAATTATACTGATTGTAGACAATATTATGTACTCTCTGGGATATCTTCTTGATCTGCTCAAAGGGTGTAAGCCCTGAAGGGTCTGGTCTATCGAAACCAGCTAGAACTTGGTCCCAAAGTGAAGCAACCCTTACCATAAAAAATTCATCCATATTTGAGCTAGTTATGGATATGAACTTTAACCTTTCAAACAGAGGGTTTTCTTTATCTTGGGCTTCTTCTAAAACACGATTATTAAATTCTAACCAGCTCAGCTCACGATTTATATAACATTTTTGAAAATCTTTCTTCATCTTTTATCACCCTTTATGCTTTATTAAAGCCTTCATTCCCATAACTTCTTCAAAAAATACTGCACTCTTAATGAATGCCCATTTTTCAAGTAAGATATCCTCTTGAGTTATGACTTTAAAATATATTTCATTTTTATTGTGGATAATTTCTACATTATTTATTTTCTGAAGATGGGTAATGTCCATTGAGTCCGCCAGTTTAAGAATTGCACTTAGCTTAGATATTTTGATTTGGTCCATATATTCCATTGAATTATAGTTGTCATGAAACCTCTCTGGATTCTCTTCGTCATGATATCTTGCTACATTAGCTACGATATTTAGTTCCCTGTTGGAAAATCCCATTATGTTTTGTGCCTTAATTATATTATAGGTATATATATGATGTTTGTCCAAATTAACAAACTTACCTATATCATGTAAAAGTGCAGCAACTTGTAAATATAGCCTGTCTCTATCACTAAGGCTGTGTATCTTCTTTAGCTGATCAAAAATGGAAGTAGATAAAGTCTGAATATGAATTGCATGAATTTCATCATAATGATACTTGCTTCCTATATATTTAACAGAACTGATTATATCATTTAAAAAATCTTTTTTTCTTGATGTCTCAAACCATTCATCAACCATATCGGCTATAATACCATGCCTTAATGAGACCATAGGTGCATAAATGTTGTCGGCTTTAGTAATATCTAGAAACCTTCTAAACATAATTGTTGCAGGCAAAAGGGTTTGAGCCTCGGCATAATCCAGCCTATAAGAATTGGCTATTTGGTCAATTGATTTTTTCATTACTTCCATGTACAGCTTGTCTAATTTTTTCTTTTTAATACTCTTTTTCTCTATTTCACTCTCTTTATCACAGCATATATTTAAAATACTCCATATGCCTCCACCTAAGCCAATAAAATTCTTTATATCCATCTCTTTAATTATATTTTCGATTAAATATGTCTTACTCTTAATAAAGCCCTCCATTATAAGTGGAAAATCCAGAGTTACGCCTTCAAGATCAGATAGCACTTCTTGGAGCCTTAAAGAGCCTACCTTTATATAGGTGGTAAATCTCAAGTTTCCGTCTTTAAAGGCTGAAAACTCTACTCCACCTGACCCTATATTAACAACTAACACACCTTCTTGTCTTATCTTTTTTGCATCCCTTAAAGTATCTCTAATGGCTTTAAATGTTAGGAAGC
Source organism: Clostridia bacterium (assembly GCA_028278115.1). Taxonomy (GTDB): domain Bacteria; phylum Bacillota; class Clostridia; order Peptostreptococcales; family Caminicellaceae; genus JANQEZ01. The sequence goes on along the minus strand of JANQEZ010000106.1, from coordinate 876 downwards.
GTTCCTCCGAGCTGTTTATTATTTCAACCCTCAGTCCAGTTCTCATTCTTATTTGTTCTATGATATAAACTCTATTATCTGCTTCTCTAATACCACTTGTTGTAACAGCCCTATAATGCTTAACATCATAAATCTTAAATACCTTTTTAAATCTCTTTAGAATACTGCATGTCTCATGGATAGTATCAACACTAACTTTACCGAAGGCAAATGTGTCCTTACCTATATTGGCATGATGCCTTAGTTCCTCTAGAATATTAATTTTTCCTTCTTCATTTATTTCAGCAACAACCATCCTGATATTATATGAGCCTACATCAATAGAAGCTACTGTTCTTATTTTCTTTTTCATAATTTAATACACCCCAACTATTATAGATGTGTGACCCTGAAATTTAACCTTTTTTTGAAATACTTCGTAAGCTAAAACTACAATGCTTAATTTGGCTAATAGCTAATGGCTGACAGCTCACAGCAAAATATTGAGAGTAAGACTTCTTGGTCACACATCTATATGAATATTTGCTCTTTAGATTTAACATTTCTAGGTAAAGTGCACATACCTCCATTATTTTCTCTTTTTAAAAAATATATTTACTATACTATTATTTTATATTATTAACATTCACATTCTCAATAGAATCATGGTAAAATATAATATGTTTAACATATATTTAACTCTTTGCTAAATTTTTTTGGAAATTTAATCATATAATATTAATATTTAGTCTATTATTATTTTAAAAAGTTATCTGCAGCAGTTTATTATGCAATTTACTTACTTAAATAATTTTTACCCAAATTGTATAGTATATATTAAATATTTTTCTTTGAAATTAACAAAAATAAGTAAAAAGATAAGGAGCTAGATTATGA
>JANQEZ010000082.1 GCA_028278115.1 Clostridia bacterium | reverse complement strand
ATATACTTAGTTTGTCATACATGGTTATTTTATATTTAAAGCTAAGGGCAAGGGCCAGTGCACTGACAAGTATAGCTGCAATACCACCATAAAATATATCCATGGGTATAGCTATCCACAAAGCAATAAAGGGAAAAAGCATTAAGCTCATACTTGTTCTTACATTATCCTTTGCATCACTAACAGGCTCTGAATCACCGAATAAAGTGTCTATCATAAACATGGTGTCAAAATCGCCTTTTACCTTATATTTTTTATCCATCATCGCCTGCGAATTGTTGATTTTTCCATCTGAAATATCCTTCCATATTTTGAAGGGAGTTTCAACCCTCGTTGTATAATCTTCAAAATCACTAGTCAGTACGGTGCATTTATTCCTTTGCACTTTTAGTTGATACCTCTCGTCTAAATCGGTAAAATACATCTCTAAAATAATATCTTTTTCATAAAATTTTGGATTGTATAAATCAGCCATTTGGTTAATAAACTCCAAAGAATCACTCTCAGGCGCTTTAAAAATATCTGTTCCAGTTGCAGCCATGTCCCATGACGAATTTGTGAATTCAATAAACAGATCTAATGGATACAGCAATTCATCCAGTTTATTCCTCGTATCCTCCGAGAAAGAACCTGTTTGTATATATTCCGCCCCCGACTTTTTTACATATCCTAAATACTCATTAACTCGAGCAGAGAGGTCCATAATTACAGGAAGATCAGGTGTAAGAGACGGGTCTGAATATCTAAGCAATTCACCTTCTGGGCATAGTATCTTTGCATAATTGCCTTCGCAATAAATATCAAATTGTTTTACAACAGCGTCATAATTATTCTCTCTAGCAGGGAATCCACATGTAGATATTAAAACAATTTTTTGATTTGATAAATCAAAACGTTCAGGATGATCTAAATTTCCTTCATCCGAAACTGTAATATGGGGACAGTTCAGTGGCAACGATCTGTCTAGGAATGTTTTTGCAATTGCCGGCATAGAGAAGGCATACAGAGGAAAACTCCATATTATTAGGTCAGCCCTTGCATAAGCTTTTATAAACTCTTCCATATCATCATTAAATATACACTTACCGGATTCATTATTCCAGCAGCTATAACAACCAATGCAATATTCTATATGATGCTTACTGATATGTACAATATCTATATCATTATCTTCTATAGAATTCATGCCATCTAAAAAAGCATTTGTAATTTTCATTGTATTGCTTTTTTCATTTCTTGGACTTCCATTTAAGACTAATATCTTCATTTTTAACCCCTCCCATTTTCATGTCATCTATGCAAAATATTTGTTACTCTAAATAATTAAGCTAAGGATAAAAGACTACATATTCAGTATTTTGATGACAAGTATTTTGATGACAATATTATACAAATTCATTGTAGTTGTCAATAGTTTTATGAAAATAATATAATTTGCGTATTTGCTTTTTATAACCGAAATAGTGGAATTTACTCCTTTTTATGGATGCATAAAAATTATAAATACTTTATAAATATTTTGAAGATATCTTAATGAATTATGATAATAAAAATAGTTTTTTAATAAACATAGGGCTCGAAAAATGGTAAATGACTTTAAATGTTTATTTATTAAAAAGAATAAAACCAAGTGCAATACAGTGTTTGAGGAAATTTAAATATAAAAGTAAATGAACACTAAAAATTGTTTGACATCAAGTAAGCTTTAGGATATAATGGTAAAAAAATTTACCAATACCAAATAAATTGTCATTATACAGTTATTCTAAAATAATACATTTTTTGCTAAATTTTTCACTGTAAATATCTGCATAATACCAAAAAAAATTTAATAAAACAATAAAAAAGTAAATTTTTATTATAAATACAAAAAAATACTAAAAGAATTATGGTTTTACATATTTTGCATTTACTATTTGAATAAATATGACCTCATGTGCTACTTTAGCTGATAGGTATAATCAATTTAAAGTAACAATCAAATTTATAACCTTGTTTTGTTCAAATGCACCATCAGTAGATATAAAAATAACACAATTTTTTGTATTTTTTAAAAGCCATGGTTGTATTTCTTTTAATTAAAGTGGTATTTAACTTAGTTAAAAGCCATTTTTTTCTAGTAACACTATTAAAATTCGTATCAACTGTTGTTAGAGTGTGTAGGAATATCAAGTTTATTAAGATCAGTTTCCAGTGAATTAGTTTAAAGCTTTAAAGCTGATTATAACTGAATATTATTTAAGGGGGGAAAACAATGGAATTTAAAAGTTTACAAAAACAAATAAGAGAGTTTGCATATAATTCACCAGAAAAAGTTGCTATAGAATATAATGGATTAAATATTTCTTACTTTGAAATTAATAGAAAATCAAATCATATTGCAAGATTTTTGTTGAAAAATATTATTCAAAATAAGAAAATATTTATATTTATCGACAAAAGTCACTTTTTAATCGAATGTATATTGGGTGTAATGAAATTTGGAGGGATTTTTATTCCCCTTGATTCCCGTTTATCTGAAAACAGATTAAGGATTATTATGAATGAGATACAATCTAATTGGATTCTGTCTGAGTTAAAGCATTTAGACAAACTAAATGAAATAGCAAAGATTAATGAAAGCAAATTAAATGTTTTTATAGAAGACTTAGGGAGCAAGAAAAGTAGCGACTATCCATATTTAAATATTAACATTATTGACGAGTGTCCATCAGATATAGATGTTGATGAAGTTGATATTTTTAATGAAAATTGTTATATCTACTTTACATCTGGTTCTACTGGAAGGCCAAAGGGAATTTTAGGACGTCATAGAAGCTTAAAGCATTTTATAGACTGGGAAATAGAAGAATTAGGAGTCAATAAGGATTTTAGGGTAAGCCAAACCATTAATCCCACCTTTGATCCATTTTTAAGGGATATATTTGTACCATTATGTGCAGGTGCAACAATTTGTATACCGAAAGATGATGAGATCATTTTAAATCCTAATAAATTGATCAATTGGATTGATTCTGAGGGCATAAACCTCATGCATATTGTGCCAACTCTTTTTAAAAACATGGTTAGGGAGATAGAAAATTCAAATTGCTTCCATGATTTAAAATATATTTTATTGGCTGGAGAGCTTTTAAAGGGAAAGGATTTAGAAAGATTTTACGAATTGTTTAATTCATCAATTCAATTGGTAAATTTGTATGGACCAACAGAAACTACTTTAGCAAAAGCCTATTATTTAATTAATAATGATGATATAAGTAGGGTGAATATTCCCATAGGAAAGCCTATTAAGGATACTGAAATTTTAATATTAAATAAAGAAAAGAAGCTGTGCAATACTAGTGAAGTTGGAGAAATATATATATCGACTCCTTATGCTTCAGCGGGATATATTAATGAAATTGATTTAAATAATAAAGTTTTTCTAAAGAACCCATATAGTACAAATTCAAATGAGATTATGTATAAAACTGGAGATATTGGAAAAATTCTTGAGGATGGAAATATAGAATGCCTTGGTCGTCTTGATAACCAAGTAAAAATAAGGGGTATGAGGGTAGAGCTATCCGAGATAGAAACCCATATATTAAAAAGCAATTTGGTTAAAGAAGCTGTTGTTATAGCGAGGGAAGATGAAAGTGGTGAAAAATCTATTTGTGCCTTCTTAGAGGACAATAAAGATATAGATATATCTAATCTAAGGGAATTGCTTATAAAGGTTTTACCTGTCTATATGGTTCCATCCTACTTCACTAGAGTGACTAAAATGCCTTTGCTTCCCAATGGTAAGGTAAATAGAAAAGCTCTTTCAAAGTATGAAGTCAATATAGAAACTGGTGTGAACTATCAAGCTCCAAGAGCTGAAAATGAGATGAAGCTTGCAGCGTTATGGCAGGATGTACTAGGTATAACAAGAATTGGGACTCAGGATAATTTCTTTTATTTAGGAGGACATTCTCTTAAAGCTGCAAATTTGGCTTCAAAAATATATAAAGAATTCAATGTAAATATATCGGTTAAGGAGATATTCAAAAACAGCACGATTGAATCAATGGTAAAGCTTATAGAAAGCAGTGATAAAGGCGGCTATGAAGCAATACCAATAGCTAAGGAAAGGGAATATTATCCAGCTTCATCGGCACAAAAGAGGCTTTTTATGATGACTTTGATTGGAGAATCAGGTACAAGCTATAATATGCCTGATGCAATGGTTATTGATGGGAGCCTTGATAAGGATTTACTTGAAGATAGCATTAAACAGATAATTAACAGGCATGAAGCCTTAAGAACTTCCTTTGAGGTTATTGATGAGAGATTGGTACAACGAATACATAAGGATGTTAAATTCAAAATAGAATATATGGAAATACAGAATAAAGCAGGTGGACAAGCTGATATTGACAATGAGGTAAATGGAATAATAAAGAGTTTTATTCGTCCTTTTGATTTACAAAAACCTCCTTTACTGCGTATTGGCTTAATAAAAATAGCAAAGGACAAATATATTTTATTACGTGATATGCAGCATATAATTGGTGATGGTATTACGGAGGAAATATTTAAGTCAGAACTTAGCAAATTATACAGTGGGGTGAAACTACCTAAACCTAAGCTTCAATATAAAGATTTCTCTGAGTGGCAAAATGAATTATTTAAGACTGAAAAAATTAAGAAGCAGGAGGAATATTGGAGCCATTTGTTCTCAGGGGAAATACCCGTATTAAATATGCCTACAGACTATATCAGACCCCCTAAACCTAAATTTGAAGGGTCAATAATTAACATTGATTTAGATAAAAAGCTAGTAGAAAAAATGGGTAAAGTAGCAGCTCAAAATGGTGCAACGGTTTATATGCTGATGCTGTCAGTTTTTAATATTTTACTTTCAAAATATACAGGGCAAGAGGACATCGTCGTTGGTTCCCCTATTGCTGGTAGAAATCATGCTGATTTAGACAATATTATGGGTGTACTAATAAACACCCTTGCAATGAGGAATTATCCTAATAACATAAAAACTTTCAAAGAATTCCTTAAATCAGTGAGAAATAATTGTGTAGAAGCCTTTGAAAATCAAGAGTGTCAATTTGAGAGTTTAATAGATAAATTAAATATTGAAAGAGATTTAAGCAGAAATCCTCTATTTGATGTAATGTTCATACTGCAAAACATGGATTTTCAAGACATGATCATGGGGGATATAAAGGTGGATTCCTATAGCTTTAAAAGGAGCATCTCAAAATTCGATCTCACACTTACAGCTATAGAAAGATATGGAAATATGGAATTGAGCTTTGAGTATTCAACAGACCTATTTAAGGAGAAAACCATAGAAAGACTAGCTCAGCACTATATAAATATATTAAAAGAAGTCGTTGAAGATGTAAATATTAAGCTTTCGGAAATAAATATGCTCTCTACAAATGAAAGAAAACAATTATTGCATGAATTCAATGATACATATACTAAATACGATGGTCATGAAACAATACATGAGAGCTTTGAGAAGCAAGTTGAAAAAACACCAGATAAAATAGCATTAGTTTTCGGAGATGATAGGCTTACTTACAGGGAACTAAACGTTAAAGCAAATCAGCTTGCTAAAAAAATTAGGGAATTAGGTGTAAAGCCTGATAGCTTAGTTGGATTAATGATGCCTCGATCTCTTGAAATGATTGTTGGTATTTTAGGGATATTAAAATCTGGAGGTGCATATGTTCCAATTGACCCGGAATACCCTAAGCAGAGAGTAGAATATATGATTGAGAACAGCAGGATTGATATTTTATTAACAAAACCGTCTCTTAACGAGATTACTAGCGAGATAACAACCATTAACCTATTGGATAATAGTCTATATATAGGAAATGGTCTAAATCTAAAAAATACTACAGATAGCGATAACCTCGCTTATACAATATATACATCGGGGTCTACAGGCAAACCAAAGGGTGTAATGATTAACCATAAAAACGTAAAGAACTTTATAAAAGGTATGACTGAAATAATTGATTTTGACCCCAATAAAACCATTTTAAATGTAACAACTATTTCCTTTGACATATTTGTATTGGAAACACTGCTTCCTTTGACAAAGGGGTTGACCATTGTAATGTCAAATGAGAAGCAACAGATAGACCCTGATATGTTAAGTAATTTAATTGTAAACAATAAAGTAGATATAATACAGACAACTCCTTCAAGAATGTTGTTGCTCTTAAAATCCCGCAGAGGATTGTCATGCCTTGAGAATATAAAGGAACTAGTAATAGGGGGAGAAGCCTTCCCTCAGCATTTATTAGACCAATTAAGAGAGCTGAAAAATACAAAGATATATAATGTGTATGGACCAACAGAGACTACAGTTTGGTCAGCAGTTAAGGAGTTAACTAATAATAAAAGTATAACTATAGGAAAGCCTATTGCAAATACTAGGTTACATATAGTAGATAAATATGGTTCATTACAACCCATAGGTATAGTAGGAGAATTAGGTATTGCTGGAGATGGTGTAGCAAGAGGTTATCATAATAGAGAAGATATAACGAAGGAAAGATTTGTAGCTAACCCATTCTTTAAAGGGGAATTGATGTATAAGACGGGAGATTTAGCTAGATGGTTACCTAATGGAGAAATTGAGTTCTTGGGAAGAATAGATAGACAAGTTAAAGTAAGGGGATACCGTATAGAGATTGAGGAAATAGAAAAGCACATAATGAAATATAAAGGTATAAAAAATTGTGTATGCATAGTGGATAAGGATAATCATGGAGTAGATTATTTAGTTGTACTTTATGTATCAAATGATGAGATAGCAGTTTCAGAAATTAGAAGCTATCTATCGAAGTTTCTACCAGATTATATGATACCTCTAATATATCTTCATGTTGATAAAATACCTACTACTCCCAATGGAAAAATAGATAAAAAAGCTTCCTTAAGCTTGATTACAAAATTACCAAAGCTCAATACAGAATATGTAGCTGCTAAGAATGAAGTAGAAAAGGAACTAGTTAAAATTTGGAGCCAAGTATTGAATCAAGAATATATTGGGATAAATGACAGCTTCTTTGACCTTGGGGGAAATTCATTTTTACTAGTAATGATGTATAGCAGACTTGACAAGCTGTATCCCAATCGGATGACCATTGCCGATATTTTCGCAAATCCTACAATATCAAAGCTGGCAAACTTTATTAATACCAATGAAGATAAGCCTTCAAATATAGAGATAATCCCTATAAAGCTGCCTCAAGAATTCTTAGCTAATAATGTAGATGTGGAGGGAGATATATTACTTCAATATAAATGTGAAGCTCCATTGATGGAAAAACTAAAGACCTATTCTATAGAAAAAGACCTTTATCTTATGGATATCTTTCTTGCATCATATGTATACTTGTTAGCAGAAATAACCGGGGAAGATAAAGTAGTAATCCAAGTTCCTATAGATTCTGAAAAATCCATCCAACTAGACATAAATATATTAGATGTAAAAGACTTTGCATCACTTTGCAAATATATAAACACACAGCGACAATCAATAAATAGTGATAATGTATATCCAATAGATACGTTAAATACTTTGGAATTTGAAAATCAAAAAAATTTAGCGATTCCAATATTTTTAAATATAGAAGATACTCACTCTAGTTTATCGAATAATTATGGTTTGATTCTTAAGAGCATTGAAGGCGACAAAGACATATCCTTAACATTCAAGTGCTCTGCATCAAGGATCAAAGAAAATAAGGCAGAAGATTTGTTTAAATGGTACGTTAATATAATCAAATTAATTATTGAGGATGCTGATATTTAAGTATTTTTACCTTAAAGGTGAGTCATTAAACTATAGATTACCATGCTATTTCATGGATAAGATATGTTTATATAGAGATTTTAGTGAAAATTATAACATACTACACATCAAAAAATCTCTAGACTCATTGAATATTTTGATATGTATAAATTAAGATTTACTATATAGAGATTCCAGTCAAAAGTTTAATGTGGATTCTCTATAGATTAATTTATAAATTGATTTTTAAAAATGATGAAAGGTGGTTAAAAGTGTATGAAGAAGATAGTTTTATTATTTCCAGGACAGGGGTCACAGTATGTAAAAATGGGGAAAGCTCTTTATGAGGAATTTGCCTCTGCAAAGCAGGTTTTTGAGGAAGCAAATGATGCTTTAGGATTTGACCTGAAAAAATTGTGTTTTGAAGGAGATCAAGATGAGCTAACCAAAACAGAGAATGCTCAGCCAGCAATTTTAACTGCTAGCGTAGCAGCCTATAAGATTTACATGGAACAAGTTGGAATACTACCTGTTTGTGCTGCAGGACATAGCCTTGGTGAATACTCTGCGTTAACATGCAGTGGTGTTATAGATTTCTCTGATGCTGTAAAAATTGTTAGGCAGCGTGGAATTTTTATGCAAGAAGCTGCCAGTCTTGGTACTGGAGCAATGTCTGCAATTATTGGACTTGATCAAAAGACAGTAGAACAGGAGTGTAAAAAAGCATCATCTGGAGATCAAGTAGTAGTTATATCAAATTATAATTCGCCAAATCAATATGTTATCTCTGGAAGCAAGGAAGCTGTAGAAAATGCTGGTCAAAGGTTAGAAGCTGTGGGAGGAAGAGTTACTCCTCTTAAAGTGAGCGCACCATTCCACAGTCCAATCATGCAGGGAGCAGCTGAGAAAATGAAGGACAAGCTATTGAATTACAAATATAATAATTTTCGATTCCCAGTTATTTCAAATGTGACTGCTTTACCCTATGAGGGGGTAAATAAGGTAGTTGATCACCTTACTACACAAATTGTAGAGGCAGTTAGATGGTCAGAGTCTATGGAATATGTTAGAAAGCTAAGACCTGATATGGCTGTTGAGATAGGTCCAAAAACGGTTCTAAGCAACCTAATGAAGCATAACGCACCAGGTATTAAGTGCTATAGCTACGATAAGAGTAAAGATGCTAATGAACTGATTGAATTTTTCAAAGAGAAAAAAGGCGGTATAGATATTCCAAGCTTGATTACAAGATGTATGGCTATAGCAGTATGCACAAAGAACCGTAATTGGGACAACGAAGAATATCAGAAGGGTGTTTCAGTTCCATACAAAGAGATACAAGAAATCCAAGAAACCATAGAAGCTAGTGGAGTAGAACCAAGCTTAGAGCAAATGAAAAAAGCCCTTGAAATGCTTAAAACAGTGTTTATAACAAAGAAAACTCCCCTAGAAGAACAGGTTGAAAGGTTTAATCAAATATTTAATGAAACAGGAACTTACAATCTTTTCCAAGATTTTAAAATGCCATCATAAAAAGTATTATAGTTAATGATGCTGTTGAAGGGGGGAAGCACAGTTGCGGAATAAGTTTCTTGACTTTAATAAAGTTAAAGAGAATTCTAATGTTGAGAATATAACCAAAAAATTAGAAAAAACTTCCAAAAAAGATATAGCTATAATAGGAATGTATGGCAAGTTTCCAAAGTCTGAAAACATTAGAGAATTTTGGAATAATATTAAAAACGAAGAAGATTGCATAAGAGAATATCCAGCAGAAAGATTGAAGGATTTGAGACCGTTATTACCAAATAGTTTTATGCCTTTTGATCCTCCCAGAATATGTGAAGCTGGATACCTTGATGAGATTGATAAGTTCGATTATGAATTTTTTAACATCTCACCTAGAGAAGCAAGTTTAATGGATCCTAATCAGAGACTTTTTCTTCAAGGAGCTTGGAGCGTAATCGAAGATGCGGGATATAGTATAGACAGTATAAAAGGCAGTAAAACAGGAGTATATATAGGTCATAGCAGCGACTTAAAGATAGATTATCATGGTCTGGTAAATATGGCTAACAGTGATGTATATAAGAATATTTCCCTTCCGGGGAATGTAAAGTCTATTATAGCAAGTAGGATTTCATATTTGCTGGATTTGCAGGGACCAAGTGTTGTGATTGATACCGCATGCTCATCGGCTCTAGTAGCCGTACATCTGGCGTGTCAAGGTATTACCAATGGTGACTGTGAAATGGCCATAGTAGGAGGAGTAAAGATAAACCTCTTTCCAATTCAAAAAGGCATGGACGACGAAATAGGAATAAGATCAGCCGGTGATAGAGCTAAGACCTTTGACGATAGCTCCGATGGTACAGGCTCAGGAGAGGGAGTTATTTCAATTCTCTTAAAGCCTTTAAGTAAAGCAATGGCTGATAGTGATAATATATATGCTGTTATAAAGGGAAGTGCCACCAATCAAGATGGCAGCAGCATTGGTTTGACAGCACCAAATTCATCAGCTCAAGAAAAAGTGATATTAGATGCATGGAAAAAAGCGTGTATTGCCCCTGAATCAATATCCTATATGGAAACCCACGGCACAGCAACGAAGCTTGGGGATCCTATTGAAGTAAGCGGAATCGAGAGAGCATTTAAAAAGCATACTGATAAGAAAGGCTTTTGTGCTATAGGCTCTGTCAAGACAAATATAGGTCATTTAGACAATATTGCTGGAATTGCAGGTTTGGTAAAACTAGCCTTGGCATTAAAGCATAAAGAAATACCAGCAACAATCCATTTTAAAAGACCAAATAGGAAGATAAATTTTATTGATTCCCCAGTATATATAAATGATAGATTTGTAAAATGGGAATCTAATGGAACTCCTTTAAGAGGAGGAGTTAGTTCCTTCGGATTATCTGGAACAAATTGTCATGTTGTACTTGAAGAATACAAAAAAAATAATCATGAGGCTTTAGAAAAAACTCCCGAAAACTTGCAGGTACTAACCCTATCTGCAAAAAACAGAGATGTATTAGCTAAACTAATTGATGCATATGAATTATATCTATCCAGTGATAGTGAAGATAAACTTAAAGATATATGCTATACATCCAGCGTGGGAAGAGCTCATCATAACCATAGACTAGCGGTTATTTCAAAGAACAAGGAAGACTTAATTGAGAAGCTCAAAGCTTTTAAATTTGAAGATTCTAATGAAAAGGGTGTCTATTATAACGAGTATAGATATATTTCAACAAACAAGGAAGTAAATTCAGAAAATCAAATAAATGAAAGAATAAAAAATAAGTTAAGTGAAGATGCAAACCATATTATTTCGTCGAAATATAAGAATGCTACCAATCAAGGAGCACTCCTAGAGGAAATATGTAAACTTTATGTAGGTGGAGCCCAGGTAGATTGGCGCTTATTTTATAAAGAACAAAGCCCAAAGAAAGTGAGTCTACCAACATACCCCTTTAAGCCAACACGCTGCTGGGTGGACCCGAAGCCTAATCAGATGATCTTGAAAAATAAAGGAGCTAAAGGGATTGACCATCCATTAATAGACAATTGTGTGGTTAAAACAATAGGACAGGAGGTCTATGTTACCACATTAAGCGTAGATGAACACTGGGTATTAGCAGAGCATAAAGTGGCAAGCAAATATGTTATGCCGGGGACGGCTTACTTGGAAATGATAAGAAAAGTTTGCTCAAAGCACCTGCAAAATAAGTATATACAGTTGGAAAGTATAATGTTTATATTTCCTCTGGCATTGGATGAGGGAGAAGCTAAAGAAATACATATAGTACTGAAAGAAGCAAAGGACTGCTATGAATTTACTATAGCAAGTGAATCCAATGGAGAATATAGATGGAATATACATGTAGAAGGAAAGGTAAGATTTATAGATATAGAGGAAGCTCCTAGATATGATATAAAAAGCATCATGGACAATGAAGCAATGAAGGAGCTTACTGATGACAATAGAAAGATAATAATTGACATAGGCCCTAGATGGAATGAGATAAGCAAAAGGCTGTATTGTGGAAAAAAAGGACAATATTTAGCATGTTTTGAAATGTCAGAAACATATATACAGGATTTAGAACAATATTATCTTCATCCTGCATTAATGGACCGCAGCATAAATGCAGTAAATACAGTTATCGGGGAGGGCTCTTATCTACCTTTCTCCTATAAAAAGATGATAGTATATGGTCCAACTCCAAAGAAAATGTATAGTTACATTAAAGAGAAAAATACAAAAAAGAAAAACATTGAAACCCCTTCCTTTGACGTTTTTCTTATGGATGAAGATGGAAAAGTTTTTGTAGAAATAAATGATTATGTAATCAAGAGGATAAAGGAAGATGAGTTCAATTTTAAACAGCTTAAAGATAACAAGAACTTATTTTACAACATAGGATGGAAAAAGAGTAAAGTAGGTCATGAAAAAAGAACATTAACCGATGGATATACATTAGTATTTAAAGGAAATAGCAAAATTAGTGACACATTAATAGAATCATTGAAAAATGAAGGGTGCAGCATTATAGAGGTTGAAAGCCTACAAGGCTTTAATAAAATAAATGACTATAAATATGTGATTGATGGAAAAGAAAGCAGCTTTGAACAGCTTTTATTAGAACTATCTAACAAGAATCTATCACGTATTATAAATCTTGCAACCCTCAGGGATGATTTTGAAATAGAGAACAGTCTTGAGCTTGAAAATCAGCTTGAAAATGGGATGTACAGTCTTTTCCATTTAACAAGGGCTCTTATTTCTAAAAAGTTCAACAAAGAAATAGATATAGTTTTAATATCTAAATATGTAAATGAGGTTACGAAATCAGAGGAGAAAATAAATCCCCATAACGCAACATTATTTGGACTCGCTAAGGTTGTTGGTCAGGAATATCCACATTTAAAATGTAGATGTGTTGATATAGATAATGCAACAAGTGCAGACGAGATTATAAAAGAATTAGAGTATGGCTCAGATTCATATCAAGCAGCATACCGTAATGGCATAAGGTATACTGATGAATTTATGAAATATGATTTTGAAAAAGAGCAAAGTGCAAATGTTGATATTAAAGAAGATGGAGTATATTTAATTACTGGAGGAACTGGTGGACTTGGTTTAGAGATGGGTAAATTTCTTGCCAGCCAAAAAAAGGTTAAGGTGGTATTACTTAATCGTTCTAAGATGCCCCATAGGGAAATCTGGGATGAGATATTAGAAAAAAATGCAGATGAAAAAGTTTGTAGAGCTATAAGAGCAATTTATGAAATAGAGAAGAATGGCTCAGAAGTAATCTGCTATAGTGCAGATGTCTCAAAGCTCAATGAGATGAAAATAGTAATAGAAGATATAAACAATCTATACGGAAAAATTAATGGCTTAATTCATTGTGCTGGAGTAGCTGGAGATGGCTTCATTATAAAAAAAGACAAAGAGGTCTTTGGTGAAGTTATAGCACCTAAAGTACAAGGAACATGGATATTAGACAAGTTAACTGAGAATGAGAATCTAGATTTCTTTATGATGTTTTCTTCAATAACTTCTGTGCTTGGAGGGCTAGGACAGAGTGACTATACAGCAGCTAATTCCTATATAGATTCTTTTTCAGCCTATAGAAATAAAAAGGGGAAAAAGACTATAGTGATTAACTGGCCTGCTTGGAAGGAAGTAGGAATGGCTGTGGACTATGGCGTGAGTGAATCTGAAAATACATTAAAGGCCATACCTACAAATATAGCACTTATGGTACTAAAGGAGATTTTATCCAAAGGAATACAGAGGATAATTATAGGAGAATTAAACTATGATGTGATTAAAGAACGAATAGCTGAGTTTCCTATTACAATAGCCCATGATTTGCAAAATAAGATACATAAATACAATTCAAAGCTTAGAACAACCTCAACATCTGAAAGCAAAAAACAAGTCGAAAATTTACTCATAAAGGGCAATAAGAATGAAGATGTGTTTAGTGAAGTAGAGGGTAAGATTGCTTCCATATGGGCTGACGTATTGGGATTAGAGGAAGTAAATATTTATGATAACTTTGAAAGCTTAGGTGGAGACTCTATATTGGCGATACAGCTTCTAAAGAAACTTGAAGGAGAATATCCGGGAATGGTGGATATTTCCGATGTATTTACTTACTCTACCATAAGTGATATGGCGGAGTATATAGAAGGGATACTTAATAAAGAAGAAGGCAATGAGGAAATAACTGACCAAGAAGATGAGGAGAACTTAGACGAGTTACTTGAAAAGTTAGCAAAAGGTGAAATATCCGTAAGTGAAGCAGAAAAATATTATTAAGAGGTGGTGGTTACCTTGGATTCATTGAAAAATTATATTTATAGGCAGGTTGCCAGCCAAAGTCTTTCTCAAGCTGAAGCAAAAGAATTGCTAAAGGAATTAAAGGAGAAGGCCTATGAAAAGGATGACGAAATTGCCATTATAGGTATGTCGGGTATATTCCCAAAGGCAAATAACCTAAAGGAATACTGGAATAACATTGCAGATGGTAATATATGCATTGATGAACTTCCAAAGGAGAGAGAAAAGGATATTGAAAACTTTCTTTTGAAATTTCATTACAATGAATTACAAGAAGAAAATGCAATAAAAGAAAATGGAGAGCTGGATGTCACATATGAAACTAGAGGGTATTTAGACGAAATAGATAAGTTTGATTGGAATTTCTTTGGAATTCCACCTAGAGAAGCAAAGACAATGGACCCAGATCAGAGGAAGTTTTTAGAAATTGCATATAAGGCTATTGAGGATGCTGGTTATGGAGGAAATAAAATATATGGCAGCAATACAGGTATTTTTGTAGGTATTGACCATGTATCAGATATGAAGTATAAGCAGCTTGCCATATCGGACCCAATGGTGGTAACAGGAACCTGGCCCGGTATTCTTGCTAGTCGTATTTCATACATCTTTAACCTGCTAGGGCCTAGCATAGTTATAGATACAGCTTGCTCATCGGGATTGGTATCAGTACATGCAGCATGCAATTCTATAAAAAATGGAGAATGTGATATGGCCATTGCTGGTGGCTTGAGCAGCTTCTACTATCGCCCTATGAAATTTAAAAATGAACTTAAGGAGTTAGACTCCGTTGAGTCAAAGGACAATACTGTAAGAAGCTTTGATAATAATGCCAATGGTACCGTTTGGGGAGAAGGCGTTGGAGCAGTACTCCTAAAGCCTTTAAGTAAAGCTCTGGCTGATAAGGACCCTATTCACGCTGTTATCAAGGCTAGTGCAATAAATAATGACGGAGCATCTAATGGTATAACTGCTCCAGATGCTGGAGCTCAGGAAAAATTACTAAAAGCAGCTTGGGGTAAAGCTAAGATTAA
>JANQEZ010000050.1 GCA_028278115.1 Clostridia bacterium | reverse complement strand
AAAGGGAAGTACGGTTAAAATCCGTCGCAGCCCCCGCTACTGTAAGCATGGACGAAACCTCAGCATCCACCATTTATTTGGGAAGGAGAGGGATTAGATTGATGTGTGAGCCAGGAAACCTGCCTATATTCATGTATACAATAAGCCTTCGGAGGGAAGGGTATTATTTCTAAGTCTAAACTATCAAAATATGAATCTAACCCTCACGGTTAGATTTTTTTACTTTGAAATACCTTAGATTTTAATTGAGCAAGGTAGGAAGTTTTATGCTCATCAGCTACTTATACAGATAAATAAAGACCTACTTTTCTTATTTTGTTGTTTTGTTAATATTTAAAGGAGGTCTTATAATGCATTTAAAAAATCGAAACTTATTTATCCTTGGTATTTTGCTCTTAGTCATAATACCAAAACCAGCTTTTGCAATGCACATAATGGAAGGATTTCTGCCTGTTAGATGGGCACTGCTATGGTTTGCTTTATCGCTACCTTTTATAGTTATTGGTATTAGGAGGATAAACCAAATTTCCAGTGAAAGCATGAAGATGAAGATGCTTTTAGGTCTATGTGGAGCCTTTGTATTTGTATTATCATCTTTAAAGCTCCCTTCAGTTACCGGCAGCTGCTCCCATCCTACGGGAGTTGGTCTTTCAGCAATTTTGTTTGGTCCAGCAGTATCGAGTGTTTTAGCTCTAATTGTTTTATTATTCCAAGCTCTGCTATTAGCTCACGGAGGTATTTCGACCTTAGGCGCCAATGTATTTTCTATGGGAATAGCAGGTCCCATAGCTGCATATTTGACCTATAAAACTGCTAATAAATCAGGAATGCCTAAAGGTGTTTCAGTATTTTTAGCCGCTGCTATTGGCGATTTAGCTACATATTTAGTAACATCGGTTCAGCTAGGCATAGCTTTTCCAGCAGAGGTCGGAGGGATAATGGCTTCAATTGGAAAGTTTACAGGAATATTTGCTTTAACTCAGCTCCCCCTTGCAATAAGTGAAGGACTTCTAACTGTAGTTGTATTTAATCTATTGACTTCGTATAACAAAGAAGACTTGCAAGAATTAGCTCTTTTAAGGGGAGGTAAATAATATGTTTAAAAAGAACATGATTCTAATACTATTAGTTATTATACTTGCGATAATACCTCTAGTTATTAATCAAGATGCTGAATTTGGCGGAGCAGATGGACAAGCAGAAGAATTCATAACAGTAATAAGTCCTGATTATGAACCCTGGTTTAGCTCAATATGGGAACCACCAAGCGGTGAAATAGAAAGTTTATTATTTGCACTCCAAGCTGCCATTGGTAGTGGTTTTATATTTTATTTCTTCGGATACGGAAAAGGGAAAAAGGTTGGAAATAAAGCTGTAAAGTAATTTAGTTGAACAAATAAAACACGATCAGATTTGGTCGTGTTTTATAGCATTTAATTGGAGGCTAATAATAGTGATTTCTATTGATAAATATTCTTATATTAATGGTTTAAAAGATGTACATCCACTGGAGAAATTTGTTCTTGCAATGTCCACTTTGGCAATTTGTATTTTTACTAAATCTACTAATCTTCATCTGATAATACTTACAGTTATGACCTTGTTAATTGTAATTCTCGGGAAAATTCCATTTCGAGTATTTATAAAAATGATGTTAATACCTTTGACCTTTATAAGCATTGGAACATTAGGAGTTGCTGTTACTATAACTAAAAACACTGGAGTTCTTTCCTATGGAATAAATTTAGGAAGCTGGATGGTGGGCTTTAGCCCATATGGTATTAAAAAAGCCTTGATAATCTTTTTTAGAGCTTATGCCAGTATAGGATGTATGTATTTTCTTGCCTTTACAACTCCTATGGTGGATATTATTTGGGTGCTTAAAAAAATGAAGCTGCCAAGTATATTTACTGAACTAATGATTATAATTTATCGGTTTATTTTTGTATTATTGGAAACAGCGTCAATGATATATATTTCTCAAGATAGCAGGCTTGGATATTCTTCTATTAAGAGAAGCTATACTTCCTTAGGAAAATTAGTATCTAATCTATTTTTAAAATCTATTCATAGGTCAAAGGAGCTTTTTGTCGCCTTAACTGCTAGAGGCTATACAGGTGATTTAAATGTGCTGGAGGATACTAAGAGCATATCTCCTATGAATATTATCTATATCGCATTATTAGAAACATCATTTATTATACTAGCCTTCATCCTATAGATCATATATATATAAATAGAATATATAGATTTCAAAGTAAAGCTATATAAAAGGAGTTATTTTATGAAGGAATATATTATAGAGACAAAGGATTTAGATTATGTCTACGAAGATGGGACCCAGGCATTAAAGAAACTATCTGTTTCCTTTGAGAAAGGGAAGAAGATTGCAATTGTTGGAGCAAATGGTGCAGGTAAAACCACTTTATTTCTTGCTTTAAACGGTATTCAAAAGCCAACAGGTGGGAAGGTATTATTTGACAATAATGAGGTTGCCTTCAGTAAAAAAGAAATCATAAATTTAAGAAAAAATATAGGGATTGTTTTTCAAGATTCTAATTCTCAATTATTTTCTGCCAACGTTTTTCAAGAAGTCTCCTTCGGTCCCATGAATCTGGGACTATCTAAAGAGAAAGTAAGACAAAGGGTAGAAACAGCTTTAGAGAAAGCCAATATTATGGATTTGAGAAATAAACCTACCCATTTTTTAAGCGGTGGACAGAAAAAACGGGTAGCTATTGCGGATATATTAGCTATGGAGCCTAGTGTTATATTTCTAGATGAGCCTACTGCATTTGTAGACCCTGTCACTAGTAATTCAATAATGGAGTTTTTCGATGAATTAAGTGAAGAAGGAGTTACTGTTGTTCTGTCAACCCATGATATGGACAAGGTTTATCCCTGGGCAGATTATGTTTATGTGATGAATAATGGTACAGTTATTGATGAGGGAGCTCCGGAAAAAATATTTATGAATAAGGAAATATTAATGCAGGCCGGGCTTGAGAAGCCTTTTATATTAGAGGTTTATGAAGAAATAGTAAAACACAGACCACCAACGGAGCAAAGAAGAATCCCTAGAACTAAGGAAGAATTATTTGAGATTATTCAAAGGATTTTAAAATAACTATCTGTGATTTTGAGGTTGCAGTAAAATAATTTTAGGCAAAAATAAAGGAATGAAAACCAAAAAATACAAAGCAGTTTATCATTCATATGCCTATAAAAACTCCGTATAATGTAATTACCCCTAAAAAATATTGAAAGAAGTGTTTTGTGTGGATAATAATATTGCACAGACAAAGGGATATGGGGGGCTTATCCTATGACTTTTCGAGTATGTAAATAACTTTGTGCTTTAATTAATTATCAAATCAATATTTCTGATAATAATTATTAAAAATAAGTAGCTAAAATATAAAATTATGGTAGC
>JANQEZ010000030.1 GCA_028278115.1 Clostridia bacterium | reverse complement strand
ATATTTCATTTGAGTGATTTTTATGAACCTGTTTTAACCTACAAAATATAAGAAAAACAGGTTCATAGCATAAGCGAAAAGGAAATATCAAATACCCCCTGGCGGCATGAACTAGCACAAGGGGTTAAATTAAATAATTTTTACTTATTAAGAAAATCAAAAATTCTTTCTAAATCCTCATCATTATAATACTCTATCTCAATTTTTCCTTTTTTCTTCCCCTTTACAATACTTACCTTTGTCCCAAGTATCTCCTTTAATCTTTCTTCCACATATATTAAATTGCTATCCTTTGATGCTTTACGAAGCTTACTCACCCTTTGGGGCTTATCCAGCATTTGTGAAACAACCTTCTCAGTTTCTCTTACAGTTAAACCCTCTTCGATTACCTTTAGAGCAATTCTTTTTTGGTTATTGCCGTCTTCAATCCTTAGCAATGCTCTTCCATGACCACCTGAAATTTTCCCACCCATAATCAAGCTTATAACTTCTTTCTGTAAATTCAAGAGTCTCAAAGTATTAGTTATATAGGGTCTACTCTTTCCAACTGACTTACCAATCTGCTCTTGGGTCATAGAAAATTCTTCATTAAGCCTCTTATATGCCATTGCCTCTTCTATTTCATTGAGGTCTTCCCTCTGTAGATTTTCTATCAAGGATACTTCCATTAATTTTTCCCTATCTAAATCCTTTACTATACAAGGCATTTCTTTTATATCTGCATTTTTAGCAGCACGCCATCTTCTCTCACCTGCAACGATTTCATAACCCTTTTCAACTTTTCTAACAATAATGGGTTGAATTATTCCGTGTATTTGTATGGACTCCTCTAAGTCTCCAAGTCTTTCTTTGTCAAAATATTTTCTAGGTTGATTTATATTGGGCTTTATTTCATCAATATTTATCATAGAGATAATCTTATCATTATTTTTATCTTCTCTTAAAATTTCCTCATGAAAATTTTGAGGAATCAGGGCATTTAACCCCTTGCCAAGTCCTCTTTTAGCTTTAGCCAATTAAATCACATCCTCTTCAAGTTCTAAAAACTCTTCAGCGAGCTCACTATATGCTTCAGCTCCCTTAGATTTTGGATCATAATCTATAACAGGCATACCATAGCTAGGAGCTTCAGCTAATCTCACATTTCTCGGTATAATAGTTCTATAAACCTTGCCTTTAAAATATCTTTTAACCTCATCAACTACTTGAATAGATAGATTTGTTCTACCATCAAACATACTTAAGACCACACCTTGAATTTCTAATGAAGGATTTAGACTCCTCTTTATTAATTGAATGGTATTCATAAGCTGACTAACACCTTCCAAGGCATAATACTCACATTGTATAGGAATTATTACACTGTCAACACCTGCTAATGTGTTAATAGTTAATAGTCCAAGTGAAGGTGGACAATCTACAAAAATATAATCATAATCATCCCTAATATCTTCAACCAATCTTTTAAATCTATATTCTCTCTCTGCCATATCCGTTAATTCTATTTCAGCTCCAGCTAGCTGCACATTAGAAGGAACAATATCTATATTCTCATAATTAGTTTTTACAATACAATTTCTAATATTTTCATCGCCCATTAAAGCATCGTAAATATTATACTCTGCACTCTCCTTATCTATCCCAAAACCACTAGTCGTATTCCCTTGAGGATCTATATCTATTATTAGTATTTTTCTACCTTTAAGTGCAATACAAGCACTTAGATTGACATTAGTAGTTGTTTTCCCTACCCCACCTTTTTGGTTAAATAAGGCCATTGCTTTCCCCATATTAATCACTCCCTTTTGCATTAGAGGAAATCGTATAATTATTTATTGTATAGACACCTGGAAGTTGTTTTATCCTTAGTAAGTTTTTTAGTGTGCTAATCATGCAATTTGCCCACATAAATAAATGCTTAAATTCACTTTAGTATATATCTTCTTCCCTTTACAGGCTATTCCTTCTTAAATTTAATATATTTTAAAAAAATTTCAATTTACTGTACTTATTTTTAATTTGATCAAATAAAAATAAATATACTCATTTTTTAGAAAAAGATGAAGTACAATAGGAGGAAATTCAATGTTGAGAATAATCCTTACTTCTTTTTGGATGATATTTATTGCTGAATTAGGTGATAAGACTCAAGTACAAACTATGATGCTTGCAACTCAAACCAAGTCAAGATTAGGGGTTTTTATAGGAGCCTCTACTGCTCTTATCCTTAGTGCCTTAATAGGTGTTTTGGCAAGTACATATCTAACCAAGCTTATACCTCCTAGTTATTTAAAAACTGCAACTGGAAGTGCTTTTATAATTATAGGCATCTTAACTTTACTTGGAAAGATATAATATATAAACTATAAAATTATAAAGCAAATTGTAAACAAAATCTACAGGACTGAAAGCTTTCTCAAATCTGAAGTTCTCTGATGAATCAAAAAAGGAGAACTTCGTATTTTTCAAAAATTTAATGCCATAGCTACAGCTACGGCATTTTTATATAATATCATTTTCAATTCATATTTTGATTAAAAACGATGGACGTATTAAATTTCAATTTTACTTCTGTTTTGGTATTTTAACTACAACTTCTATGTAATCCCCCTTATCGGCCTGGGTATATTGTGCATCTAGTCCAGTATCTCTAATTGCATTATATGCATTTTTAAGGGTATTTAAATATATTCTAAAATTCAGAGCACTTTTAATTGATTGCCTTCTTTCAGGCTCTTCTGGCTTACTCATTTCTTCAAGCTTGTCCTTAATAAGCCTTTCGGTTTTTTTGACGTTTAGACCCTTCTTTAAAACTATGTCTAGAACTTCTACTTGAGTTTTTTCATCTGGTAGTTTCAAAAGCGCCCTTCCATGTCTTTCAGTTAAAGAATGTTCAATCAATGCTTCCTTGATTTCATCAGGAAGCTTTAGTATTCTTAATTTATTTGCAACTGTAGATTGGTTTTTCCCAACCTTTTCTGCTAGTTCCTGT
>JANQEZ010000021.1 GCA_028278115.1 Clostridia bacterium | reverse complement strand
ATCCAATGACAATTAAAATTAATAATAGGAATAAATTTATACTGTAGTATAGGGATTCAAGTAGAGACTTTAATTTCTACTATATGAACCCTATATTGGCATGGGACATTAAGATTTAAAATTAAAATTATTGAGGGTGTATTTATGGATTACGAAATTAAATTAGAGGCCTTTGAAGGACCATTTGACTTATTATTTCATCTGATAGATAAAAATGAGATTGATATTTATAATATACCTATTTCAGATATAACTACACAATATCTGAAATATCTAAATCAAATGAAGGATTTGGATATGGAAGTGGCAAGTGAGTTTTTGGTAATGGCTGCGACTTTAGTTGAAATAAAATCAAAGATGCTGTTGCCCAGTCCTGTTGAGGAGCAGCTAGAATTCGATGTAAACGGTTTAGACCCTAGAAGAGATTTAGTTGTAAAGCTTATAGAGTACAAAAAATATAAAAATGTTGCTGAATACTTCAAGCATAGGGAAGATAAATATGGTAAGATTTATTTCAAGTCCCAAGAACAGCTAGAAGAATTTATTAATGATGATACTCATATAAAGCCTGAATTGAATCTAGAGGAAGAAGTTTTAATGAAGGCAATTAAAAGGATTATTCAAAAGGCTGAAAAAATGGATAGGAATAGAAAAGGATTTTTTAAGGAGCTTAGGAGAGATATATATACTGTTGAGGATAAGATATCACTCCTTAAGAATAGGTTACAAAATGAAAAAACTATTGAGTTTGTCGATTTGTTTATTGATGATTGCTGTAGGCTTGAGATAGTTGTAACCTTTTTGGCTTTATTGGAATTACTTAAATTAAAAATCATAAGCATAAGGCAAGATAATATATTTGATAATATAGTAATATATCCTGCTTGCTAGGGGGGACAAGATTTTAGGCTATGGATGAAAAGGAAATAAAATCAGCTATTGAATCAATTTTGTTTGCATGGGGAGAACCCTTAAGCATAAAAGACTTAGGTAGGGTGCTGGAAATATCTAGGGATAGGGTTAAAAAATATATAGATGAAATGAATGCAGAATTTGGAGAGCAGCGAAGGGGAATTAAGATAATTGAAGTCAATAATTGTTTTCAACTGGCTACAAGACTTGAAAACTACCCTTATATAGAAAAGCTTTGCATTACATCAAAAAATAGAGGATTATCTCAGCCTACATTAGAGGTATTGGCGATAGTAGCATACAAGCAGCCTATAACAAAGCATGAAATTGAAATGATTAGAGGAGTAAAATGCGATAAGCCCATAAGTACTTTAATGGACAGGGATTTAATAGAAATAACAGGAAAACTGGAAAAAACAGGTAGACCAAATGTCTACGGTACCACAGATGTATTCCTAAAAGCCTTTGGCTATACAACCCTAGACAACCTTCCAGAGGTAGAATCCTTCGGGGATTTCGACTTTCTAAATCAGGATGATGAGGAGCAAAACGACAGTGACGTTTAAGTTCTATGTTCTAAGTTGTAAGTTCAAAGTTTTTCGTCATTCTTTTGAGGTGAAAAGAGGAGTAGGACTAACTGACATTTTGAACATTTTAAGATGGACCTATTGGGAAATAGCTTGATGAAAAAATCAGCAATCAAGGTTACAGGGTCAGGCTTTTATAATTTTATAATTTGGGTTGTAATTATAAAATTATAAAAGCCTGACCCTGATTTGCTAAGCTTAATTAAATAAAACCTTAAAGAATGACATAAAGCTTAGAACTTTGAACGTAGAACCTACAACCCACAACCCTTACGCCATTGCAAGCATCAATTCTCTAATAACCTTAGAGGCTACTGCAGTAGATACTCCCGTAGGGTCGTAGTCCGGTGCAAGTTCAACCACGTCGGCTCCAACTATATTAAGTGTGCTTATTGTTTCAAGTATTTTAAGCATATCATTAAAGTTTATTCCACCGGGTTCCGGTGTACCTGTGCCTGGAAAAACCGAGGGGTCAAGTATATCTAGGTCAATTGTAACGTAAACTGGCTTGTCTTGTATTTTAGAGACAACATCCTTTAGCTTATCATAACTAAATTTATTTATAAAGGTATGCCCCTCTCTTTCTGCCCATACAAATTCTTCCTTAAGTCCAGAGCGAATACCGAACTGATATATTCTTCCATCTCCTAGAAAATCCCATATATTCCTTATAACTGTTGAATGGGAAAGGCTCTCACCCATATAATCAGTTCTTAAATCAGTATGTGCATCGAAATGAAGCAGCACAAGGTCTTCATATTTCCCATAGACCGCCTCAACTGCCGGAAGGGTTACAAGATGCTCTCCTCCTATCATAAAGGGTTTCTTATTAGAATTTAATACCTCAGTAGTGAAGCTTTTTATTGCATCTAAAGCAGCCACTTTATTACCAAAGGTTAAATCAATATCTCCTGCATCGTGGATTTTATAATCCTCTAAATCCTTGTCCAAATATGGACTATAGGTTTCTAAGCCATAGGAGTCAATTCTTATTTTATATGGACCAAATCTTGAACCAGGTCTAAAGGTACACGTTCCATCAAAGGGAGCCCCAAATAGAACAAGGGAGCTATCTTCAAAGCTGTCCTCGCAGCCAATAAAACAATATTTGTTAAACATTTCCATTTTCAAGCTTCTCCTTAACGTAGTTAGGAAGTGCAAATGCTCCTTTATGAAGAGATGGGTTATAGTATTTAGTTTTTAAATTTAAGCCATTCCATACTTTTTCATTTAAGTCACTTATGGGATTATGCTTTTTAGATGCAAAGTTAAAAAGCCAATATCCACCGGGATATGTAGGGATAGCTGCTTGGTATACCTCCACAACAGGGAACATCTTCTTAAGCTTGATGTTTGAACTTATTCCCACCTTAAAAAACTCATCATATACTGGGGTTTCGTTTTGATTAACAAGGATACCATCATTAGTTAAAGCTTTATAACAATTATTATAAAATTCAGTAGTAAATAGTCCTTCACCAGGGCCTATGGGGTCTGTTGAATCAATTAGTATTAAATCATAAAAGTTCTCTTTATCCTTAACAAATTTTACTCCATCCTCATAAAGAACACTTACCTTCTCATTATCAAGCTCGCAAGAGATACTAGGGAAGTAATCCCTTGACACATCTACAACCATTTTATCTATTTCAACCATATCTACATGCTCGACAGAAGGGTATCTCATCAGCTCACGTACTGTACCCCCATCTCCTCCGCCGATTACTAAAACATTTTTTATGGTTGGATTAACAGCCATAGCTGGATGAACAATCATATCATGATATACAAACTCATCTTTTTCAGTAACCATAACTAGTCCATCTAAGGTCAATAATTTTCCATACTCATAAGTGTCTAGAACATCTACCTTTTGAAAGTCGCTTTGAGAAGTGAAAATATGCTCCTTAATTTTAAGTGAAAATTTTACATCATCAGTGTGGCATTCTGAATACCATAAATCCATAGTATATTCCTCCTTATTATCCATAATATAGGTGTTTATCTTTAATAAATATCATATAAATTACACCAAATGTCAAGATAAATTACATTTTTTAGTTAAAAAATTTTATTATGTTTATCAAAATATGATTATGGAAAAGCTAAAAATAGACTATATGCAATTTATCATAATGGGATGAGAGCTGGGTTAGATACAAAATTAAATTTAAAAATTTAGATACCGGGAACTATGGGGTGGCAAATTTGCTTATGATAGTGATAAGAATAATAGTTTTTGTTATATTGATAATATCTATTTCATCTATAAAGGTATATTTGGATTTTGTTCAGGAAAATCGAGATAATCAGGTGATCATTAAAGTAAAAATGCTTTATGGATTGATTAGGTTAAAAAAAGAGCTTGATAAAATTGAATTTGCTAAAAAAGAAGAAGAGATAGACGGTAAAGTTGAAAATGAACTGGAGGTTGAGGTTAATAGTGAATCAGATTCAAATCAAAAGGAAAAAAAGGATTTCATCAATGTTAGAAGACAGATAGATAAATCTACTGAGATGTTAAAAAAGTATAGAAATGTTATCAATTATTTGATAAGCAGGATTAATTTTAAAGACATTTATTGGAGGACAGAAATAGGTTTTGGAGACGCTGCCTTAACTGGAATGTCTATTGGCATTATAAATATATTGAAAGGTAACGTTTATGCCATACTTCATAATATAAAAATAAAGCCTAAAAAAATTTATTTTAAGGTGGTACCAAATTTCAATAGAGAAATTTTAAAAACCGATATCCATAGTATATTTAAGGTGAAAATAGGCTATATTATAATAGCAGGATTAAAATATTTTTGGATTAGTAGAAGGGAAAATTGAATAAGGATATTTAGATTTATATATCACAAAAAAGAAGGTGGTGTAAAATATGGATAAGCATCCCATAGAAGCTTTAATGAAGACGACTATGGAAAGTCT
The DNA here is from genome assembly GCA_028278115.1 of Clostridia bacterium. Lineage (GTDB taxonomy): Bacteria > Bacillota > Clostridia > Peptostreptococcales > Caminicellaceae > JANQEZ01. The sequence continues at coordinate 7,112 of JANQEZ010000021.1, read as the reverse complement.
TAAACAAATGATTGATGTAAATACAATCGTAGGCGATGCTGTTGAAACACCTGATGGAACAACGATAATACCTATATCAAGAGTTTCCTTTGGATTTGCTTCAGGTGGCGGCGATTATAAAGGTGACGATGGTTCTAGTGATAATGGTGGAAGATATGAAGACGAGCAGAGTCAAGACAAAAGTCTACCCTTTGCTGGAGGAACTGGAGCAGGTGTATCAGTTCAGCCTGTGGCATTTATGATAGTTGGAAAAGAAAAAACGAAATTGATTTCAGTTGATCATGGTGCTAATATGTTCGACAACCTAGTAGGCTTATCATCGAAGTTCATTGATAAGATGCAAGGTAGTAATTTAAAAGAGAAAAACAAGAACAAGAAAGAAGGTAGAGGAGACAAAGACGATATCTATGAAAACTAAGGGCGGAAAACCGCTCTTTAATAATTATAGGCTTAAGATACTGTAGAAATAATCACAACCCTATAGAAATTGCTTTGGGATTTGTTAGTAAAATCTTGTAATTGGCAGTAAATAATTTAGAACAAAGACAGGAATCAACAAAAGAAATCGGAGTGAAGTATATGAGAGCAAAGGGAATACTATCTAAAGCTTTAATAGTATTAATCATCTTTTCGGCAGTTCCGATGAATTCTTATGCTAATTCAGCCCATAGTGCCATTGTGATGGAAGTAAAGACTGGAAGAGTATTGTATTCTAAAAATATTAGTTCAAAAAGAGCCATGGCTAGTACTACTAAAATATTAACTGCCCTTGTTGCCCTTGAAAATGGGGATTTAGAGGAGCATGTAAAAATACCCAAAGAGGCTGTTGGTGTCGAGGGTTCATCTATATATCTAAGAAATGATGAAACGGTGAAGCTGAGGGACTTGATTTATGGCTTGATGCTAAGGTCCGGAAATGATTCTGCGGTTGCCATAGCTCATCATATATCTGGATCAGTAGAAGAATTTTCTAAGCTCATGAATAAAAGGGCAAAGAGTATAGGAGCAGTAAATTCTAATTTTATGAATCCCCACGGCCTTCACCATAAAGACCACTACACAACTGCCTATGATTTAGGATTAATAACAAGAGAAGCATTATTAAATGAAGATTTCAAGAAAATAGTTAGTTCAAAAAGGTGGATTGCAGAAAGAGAGGGCTATAATGCCTTTTACAATAAGAACAAAACCTTAGCTCAGTTTAAGGGCGGAGATGGAGTAAAAACAGGATACACAAAGGCTTCTGGAAGATGTTTAGTTACTTCAGCAACTAGAGATGATATGCAGGTACTATGTGTCGTATTAAATGATCCTAACTGGTTTAACGATTGTTATGCACTAATGAATAGGGCATTTGCTAATTATAGGCCATACAAAGTGATGGAAAAAGATAGCGATGCCAAAAGTTTTTCAATTGACAAGGGAAAGATAGAGAAATCCTATATGACCATAAAGGAAGACATAATTATTCCAGTTAAAGAAGAAGAAAAAAGCAAGGTTAAAATAGTTTTTGAAAATGACGAAACCGTTGAAGCCCCAGTGCAAAAAGGTCAGAAGCTCGGAAAAGCAAAGATTTATATAGATGACAAGCTCATGGCCACGGCTGATTTATATGCAAAGGAAAGTATAGAAAAGATGAAGCTTCTAGATATAATAAAGAATTTTTTCAAAGGGAAGTAAATATAAGTAGGACATGAAAAAAGCGATTACTCGCTTTTTTTTTATGTAACAAAAATTATATGTTGTCAATATGCTAATATTATAAGGTTTATATTTGAAAAGTGAGGGGTTAAATTGACTAAAAAAATCATATATGAGTGTATTGATGCGGGCAGTGAATATTGTCCCTGTTACTTAGCTGAAACCAACGATTGTATAACATGCTCTCATCTTCAAGGAAAGGAATTCTGTGATTGCAATTGGAGGGGAGTATGTATATACCAAGAATACTTCTGGAATGGTAAGAAGGCCAAAATTGCCAGAAAGAATTTTATAGGGAAGATTTTAGATAAAAAAATCATTGGTGATAATCTTATAATTTTTGAAATTGAAGTAGCTAAATCCTTTGCAAGAAATTTAAAGCAGCCGGGCTCTTATATATTTATAAGGGATGCAGATAAACCAGAATACTTTGATATTCCTATGTCCATAATGTATTCTGATGAAAACAAGGGAAGGATACATGTTGCAGTGCAAATAATAGGAACAAAAACAAAGTCATTAGTAAATCTAGAGGATGAGATAATGGTTCGTGGTCCATATTGGAATGGAGTATTGGGGCTAAAGGAATTGAAGACATTAAAAAATTCAAACGCACTATTAATTGCAAGGGGTGTTGCCTTAGCACCAGCTGTTCATATTTTAAACTATTTAATACGTAACAATAATAGAATTACCTTTATAATGGATAAGGGTAAATTTTCTGAGATATTTATCGGTGACTATTTAGACGAATCAAAGATAATAACTATTGAGGCGGATATTTTAAATCAAAAGGGTAAGCTGATAGTACAGGAGTTAATTAGAAATAACCATTATGATCTATGCTTTAGCGGGGGTTCAGACCCTCAACATAAGGAAATCAATAATTTACTTAGGGAGTTTTCACTAAATACAAAATATGTAATTACAAATAATAAAGAAATATGCTGTGGGGAAGGTATTTGCGGTTCCTGCACAATGCGGGTGGGCGATAAAATAATAAAGGCGTGTAAATCTCAAATAAATACTTCTTATATTTTTGAAAAGGAGGCAGAATAATGACAAAGGTTGTTATAATAGGTGGTGGCTGGGCTGGCTGTGCAGCAGCTGTGACTGCTAAAAAGGCCGGAGCTGAAGTTGTTATACTAGAAAGAACAGATCTCCTCTTGGGCCTTGGAAATGTTGGAGGTATAATGCGAAATAATGGTAGATTTACAGCAGCTGAAGAGTCTATATTGTTAGGTGCAGGAGATTTATTTAATATTTGTGATAAAGTATCTAGACATGTAAATGTAGATTTTCCAGGACATAAGCATGCCAGCTTTTATGATGTGAGCAAAATAGAACCCGCTGTTAGAAGGGCAATGCAGGAAATGGAAATAGAAATCATGTTTAGAACAAGGGCTATAGATGTCGATATTAGTGATAATCACATAAAGAGTATTATTCTACATGATGAAAGAGTAATAGAAGGGGATATCTTCATTGAAACAACAGGTTCTACGGGACCAATGGGGAACTGCCTAAAATATGGAAATGGATGTGTAATGTGTATACTTAGATGTCCAACCTTTGGACCAAGGGTTAGTATAAGCATGAAGGCTGGAGTAGAGGACATACTTGCCCGTAGAAAAGATGGTTCATATGGAGCATTTAGCGGCTCTTGCAAATTAAATAAGGACTCTTTGGATGAAGAAATAGTTAAAAAGCTTAATAAAGACGGAGTAGCGGTTCTACCAGTCCCTCAAGAAGATATTAATGTAGGAAAATTAGATAAAAAAGTATGTCAGCAATATGCACTGGAGGAATATGCAAAAAATGTTGTTTTACTTGACACAGGTCACGCAAAACTAATGGCACCCTATTATCCCATAGATAAACTTAGAAAGATAGTTGGATTAGAGAATGCAAAGTACGAAGACCCATATTCTGGAGGAATAGGAAATTCCATAAGGTACTTATCTATAGCTCCTAGAGATAATAATATGAAGGTAAATGGCGTAAAAAATCTATTATGTGCAGGTGAAAAGTCAGGATTCTTTGTTGGTCATACTGAAGCAATTGTGACCGGCAGCTTAGCTGGACATAATGCAGTTAGAATGAATAAAGGTATGAAGCTGCTTGAATTACCAATTAGTATTGCAGTTGGTGATATAATAGCTTATGCCAATAGTAAAATAGGTACTCCAGAGGGATTAAAAAGCAGATACACATTTGCAGGATCGGTATATTTTAATAGAATGAAGAAACTAAATCTATATTCAATTGACAAAAATAGCCTAAAGAAGAAAATAAGCAGACTAGACCTCATTAAGATTTTCGAGGAGAAGCTAGTATAGCTATAGGAATTTCAGTAAAAACTCTAACTTATACACATCAAACACCTTTTAAAAAACGTCGGATATTTTTTTATCAAGTTTTTCCATAAGTTGAGCTAATTTAGTTTGAATTAATATAATTACTCGTATAAAATGAACATAGGCTCTAGGATATAGAGTGGTAAACAAATGATAAGGAGCTGTAATAAATGAGACTTCAGAAATTTATGTCTTTAGCTGGAGCTGCATCCCGTAGGAAGGCAGAAGAATTTATAAAGATGGGAAGAGTTAAGGTGAATGGAAAAACCGTAGATGAAATGGGTATAAAGGTTGATCCAGAGCTTGATAAGGTTTTTCTTGATGATAAAGAAATATCCATAGAAACAGAAAAAATATATATTTTATTAAACAAACCTGTGGGCTGCGTAACAACCTTATCCGATGAGTTTAATAGAGCGAAGGTAATAGATTTGATAGACATAAAGGAAAGAATTTATCCCGTTGGAAGGCTTGACTACAATTCTTCAGGTCTGCTTTTACTTACAAATGATGGAGAATTGACCCATAAAATCACCCATCCAAGTAGTCATGTATATAAGACCTACGTAGTAAAGATAAAGGGGATTATGACGAAAAAACAAATAAATAAATTTAAAACCGGAGTGGATATTGGAGGATATATAACTGCTCCGGCAGAAATAGAGGTTTTAAAGCAATATAAGGATAATTGTTTAGTGAAGGTTACAATATACGAAGGTAAAAATAGACAAATCAGAAGGATGATGGATGCCTTAAATCATCCAGTAATAACTTTAAAGAGAGTTTCCATTGGACAGATAAACATTGATGATTTACCCAAGGGTAAATGGAGACATCTTACAAAACAGGAGGTTGAGTATCTAAAGTCTTTGTAGCTCATGTCCCGCCTTTCAAGCCATAATAAGTCTGATATCAGTCTTTCCATGCTTTAAAGGCGGGGTTTAAATTATTGTACTTATTGAGGAGGATTAAAATGCTAAGCATAAGAGTATCTCATGAAAATGACAAAGAGGGTATTTTATATCTTCTAAAGGAAGAAGGTATTGAAAATATAGATTTAGATGATAATATATTACATAATTCAATGGTCATAAGGGATGGAGGTAAGATAATTGGGTATTCTCAGTTTAAAGAGATTCCTAAGGAAAATGCCGCATTAATGGAAATATTAATCGTCAAAAAGGAATTTAGGGGACAACAACTGGGGGATGGATTAATTAAATCAGTCTTGAACCTAGTTGATAGAAGACAAATTAAAAAGTTTTATGTACAAGCAACAAATAAAAGTGCTTTATTCTATAAAAGAGTTGGATTAACAAAAAGGGAATTAAATAGGTCTGAGACTATTGTAAAATATATTAATAGTGATGGTAGTAAAGATTCAATTGAGGTTTATGAAGCAATATTACCGGATTTTTTTAATAAGGCATGTAAATCAAAGACCTAAAAAACACATAATACTGGAGGAAAATTATGCAGGCTAAATACTTAAACAAAGCAACGGACTTAGCAAAAAACTTTATATCTCGAGTCGTATCTAAAGATGATACCGTAATAGATGCCACGGTTGGCAATGGAAATGACACATTGTTTTTATGTGAATTAGTTGGGGAGGGGGGTAGGGTTATTGGTTTTGATATCCAAGATGAAGCTATAACTAAGACTAAGAAAAAATTAATGGAGAGAAATATGCTTAGTAGAGCAAAGCTTATAAATACTGGACATGAAAACCTAAAGGAATATGTTAATACCTCGGTTTCAGCCATCATGTTCAATTTAGGATATCTTCCTGGAAACAGTCATAAAATAACAACCAAGTCCCATACCACCTTAACTGCAATAAAGCAGGGATTAGATTTATTGGATAAAAAGGGTTTAATGACCATAGCCATATATCCAGGACATCCTGAAGGTGCTAAAGAAAAGGAGAGACTATTGGAATTTTTGACAGCCATTGATCAAAAAGAAGCTAACGTATTAAAAATGGAATTCATCAATCAAATAAACAATCCTCCTTTATTGGTGGCCATTGAAAAAAAATAATACTTCTGATACTGTTCTTATTTGAATATAAAGCCTGATTGTATAATTTTATATAGCTTTTTCAGAGCCCATAAGAATGCTCTAAAGCTTGCAGCCCATCACCTTAAAATGTCTCAGACATTTTTTAGCACTCACGATGGAGATAGAGCTTTTGAGGGCGATTACTATTAAATTGTATAACTTTAACTGGACTATTATCGTCAATTCTTTTATCGCATTTGAGACATATGTATCGAGACTTCTTAACTGTGTCATATGTGATCTTTGTTGATAGAGCACCATATTTTGCAAAGCTTTTCCATCCAGTTTTGCAAAGCTTAACTCTTTCTTCATAATCAGCATATATCCAGCAAAGAATCCTATGAAAATGAAATGGATATTTTGTATAGCTGATAAATCTTTTGGGGAATCCAAGGCTGATGGTATAATCCTCAAAGCTTTTTTCAATAGTTGATTGGAGGGGTTCTTCAATCTTTGTATTAGTCGATGTATAGCTATTATCTGAAAGCCATGTTCTCATTTTATCAAACATGTATCCCCTGCATACGAGAATTTCTTCTTCATGGGATACATCAAGTTTTTTGAATAGATCAGAAGCAATTTCAACAACATGATCCAGATACAGCTTCTTTTGAAATAACTGAGGGGAGTAATATTTTAATGGTATGGTGTCATAATAATACTCCTTTGTTTCATATCTCATTGCACCTATTATAGTTCCACCAATAAGGCTTCCACTACCGGCATCATCAATTAAAATCAAAAAAATCACCTCAAAATAGTTCTGTCTCAGATTATTCATAGAAGATTCCAAAGGATGAGTGTAGTTTTGAAATTTCTATGAGTAATTTGGTTTATAACTTATATTATTTGTATAAATCCAATTGACTATTAGGAATTTTTAAAGTAATTTATATAGATTGCAATAAATCTTTTACATTTTGATTCCTTGAATATCCCTAAAGCATTGGCTATTCAAAAAATCAAAATGTAGGTTTATAAGTGCATTCT
>JANQEZ010000444.1 GCA_028278115.1 Clostridia bacterium | reverse complement strand
TATTCACTTAGAATTAAAGCTATAAATAAGTATATATAGATGTGTGACTTAGAAACTTAACTTTTTTTCAAAATATTTCGTAAGACAAAACTACAATGCCTATTTGGCTAATAGCTAATAGCTGACAGCTCACAGCAAAACATTGAAAGTAAAACTTCTCAGTCACACATCTATATTTAGTTAGATTAATACTCTTCTACTGACAGATTTTTATATAAATCCGAAGGATTAAAAACTCTTTATAAAATAAAATTTAGTTCTAGAATATACATATAATGGTTAAATTAATATATAGTATGGATACACGCTCTTATAATTTAATATTTTCAAAGAAAAAAATGTAGAAGCATTCATTGTTTTCTTTGAAAAATTAATGAAGGTTTAAAAGGTTTTCTCTATACAAAGAGGATGCTTAAGCATGGAGACATCTTTCACAATCATATTCTAAAGGAGAAATGCTAAATGAGGAACATAAAACTTACTATCAGCTATGACGGAACTAGATATAAAGGATGGCAAAGGCTTGGTAATAGTGAAATGACTATACAAGGTAAGATAGAGGATGTTTTAAGCAAGATGACAGGAAAAAATGTTGAGATTATTGGTTCGGGAAGAACAGACGGAGGAGTTCATGCCTTAATGCAAGTTGCCAACTTTAGAACAAAGAGTAAGATGAGTAATAATGAGATTCTGGAATATTTGTATAAATATTTGCCAGAGGACATAGTAGTAAAGAAAGTCGAAAGTGCAAACGAAAAATTCCATGCAAGATATAACGTGAAAAGTAAAAGCTATTTATATAAAATATGGAATTATAGATACCATAACCCCCTTATTAGAAAGCATATAAACCATATACCGGAAAGATTAAATATCAGTGAAATGAAGAAAGCTGCCAGACTTTTTATAGGAGAACATGATTTTTCAAGCTTTACATCTGCCAAATCAAAGAAAAAGTCTAGAGTACGGGAAGTATATGGAATTGACATAAATAAAGAGGATGAAATCATAGAAATTATCATAAGGGGAAATGGATTTTTGCATAATATGGTGAGGATTATGGTTGGAACTTTATTAGAAGTAGGTCTAGATAGAATGAAGTCAGATGAAGTTTTAGAAATACTGGATAAAAAGGATAGAAGACTTGCAGGACCAACAGCTCCTGCAAAGGGATTATATTTATATAGTATAGAATATTAAGTATAGAGCTTATTAGAAAGACTCTAATATTTTCAAATTATAACTTGAATCTTGCAACTAAAGTGCCTCTTAGATGCCCTTATCCTTCCCTTTCCCCCCCTGCTTCCTCTTATCCTTAGTTCTAAGAATCTGAGGTCTTTCCTTGCTTAAAGTTTCATCACTTAAAAAGAAATTTAGTAAATCTCTAAGATTCAATGGAGCAAGGGGAGCTAGATAGGGTACACCAAGGCTGTTATGTGATAGTATATTTACAGCTATTACGTTCATGCCCATGACAAATCCAAATAGTCCATATATTCCAGTGGCGAAAATCAATAAAAACTTTAATATTCTTATTGGGTTCATTATGGTATAGTCTGGAGCTACAAAGGAGCACATAGTAGATAAAGATACTATTATAACCATCAGGGGGCTGACAAGACCTGCAGAAACAGCAGCCTGACCAATTACTATAGTACCTACGATACCTATAGCAGGACCAATTTGCTTAGGAAGACGTATACTTGCTTCCCTAAGTATTTCAGAAATGCCCTCCATCAGAATAGCCTCAAGTAGAGCATTAAATGGAACTGACGCTCTGGCAGATGCCAAGGCTAAAATATATCCCTCGGGTAAAATATCTGAATGAAAAGCAACGGCAGCAACATACAAGGCCGATAGAGATAATGAAATAAAAAATGAGAACATTCTAAGGAGCTTTGAAAACAGAGCAAGATACATACTGTCATAATGATCGTCTCCCGAATCAAAAAACTCAACAAAGGTCTTTGGAGTAGCTAAAGCAAGATTACTTCCTTCTATAAGTATGCATACCTTTCCCTCTAAAATAGATGCACTTGCTTTGTCGGACCTAGAAACAACTCCACACTGAGGAAAGAGATCATAGGAATGGTTTAATAGAAACTTTTGAATATATCCTGACTCCATTATACCGTCTATGTCAATGGCATTTAGCTTCTTCTTAATCTCCTTAACGAATTTTGTATTTGTGATATCTTTAATATATATTACTGCAACATTGGTTTTAGTTCTCTTTCCAATTGTCAGCTTATCAATCTTTAGATTAATATCCTTTACCCTATATCGTATCAAGGAGAGATTGCTATAAAAGTTTTCAGTAAAGCCATCCTTAGGACCCCTTAAAGTATTTTCAATCTCAGGAGAATCGGGGTCTCTCTTTGCCACTTTTTTAGTATTTGTAACTAAATATTTTTCTTCATAGGGAACTATTATTACAGACCTACCATTTAAAACGTAGTCTATGATATTATCGGCATCATCATCAAGGGTAATATCATCCATATAAATAACAGAAGAAGATATTCTATCTATAGTTATTGGTTCGTTGCTGCGATATCTTAAAAGAGGTCTGACAATATCACTGGAAAACCTATTTCTATTTATAATATGGAGGATAAACAATATGTAGATATCTATGCCGCAAACATTAAGCTTTCTTATATTTATCCCATAGTCTTGTTTTTCGATTTCTTCAATCTTTTCCATAAATTCATTTGTCTTGTGAAATTTATCCATGTTAAAACCCTCCACACGAGATTTTTCATAGCTGATTTAAAGCTCTATAAAAAACCGGGTTTAATACTTTGTGTTTACATTAGGATCTGTTAGGCCAAGGTTAATAATTTCGGTTTCAATATTAATATTTAACTGGGCCGACTTATAGGCTTCCTCCCAATTCAATTTTTTGTAAACTTGTGGATGCTGTGCTCTGAAGTTTTTAGCGAAATGGTAGATATCACATTTGAATTCCTCCTGTGACCTTTTAAAGCTTTTCATTATGTCATCCTTAAGCTTTTGAGAAACCATAGCTTCTAATTTTTTTTCTGTTTTGGAATCTACTTTGCTTAAATAGTATTGATATCTCAGCTCTCCTGATACTAGCATATCTATGGTAAATATAACCTTTCCATCCTTATATTCTGTATTAATTCTTCTTCTCTTTACAGCCGTTCTAAGGGAAAACTTGTTTTCTTTATTGCCGGGAGCAAAAAGACTTTCTGTTAATACGGGTTTTTCTGCTAGAACATATATTACTCCATCGGTATCTTCATAATCAATTACTCCCACTAATTTTGAATCCTTCATGACTGCAAGACCTAAATAGCTTATTTCATTATCTTCGATTCCAACATAGGGGAGTAAATATCCTACACCATCTAATTCTAGAACCGAGAGCATCTCACCAAAGTTTGAAAAAACAGTCATCTTCTTTTTCTTTAAATTATTAACGATATCCTCAACCAGCAATCCCACCGATGGAGATTGTTCCTGCTTAAAATTGAAAAGCTCCTTTGGAGGCATTTGACTAACTACTATAAGGAGGGTTTTTCTATAATCATAAAGCTTATTTATTCGATTCAAGTAAGGCTCAACACCTTCCTTAGCAAAATTTTCGCCAAATATTGCAATCTGGGTTGCACCTAAAAATAGGGGATATGGGAGCTTTGAACTGTAGTGTATTCTAGCTTCTTCAAAGTCATCTCCATAGGATATGTTTATAAAAACTTCCTCCTGTTGAGCTCTGTCACTATCTTCTCTATTTGAATCGCTAAGCCTTGCTATTTCCCCTGTGAACTCTATTTTGTTGTTTACATAATCTATACCTGTAGCAAGGGTAATAGACCTTTCGTTTATATCCTCGTAATCCCAGCAGCTTGTTAAAAGCAAAGGGACAGATAATATCAGAAGTTTACTTAGCTTTTTTATCATATTTTTTCACCTTCGTTACTATTAATAGGAAGCCTGGAATAATAATGGCAGTTAAAAGACCTATATAAGTCGTATAATTTAATAGGGACTCAATTTCTTGAAAGGTTTGGGGGTACTGAGAAAGTATGAAGGATAAAATAAAAACTATAACAGCGATAAGGTTAAAATGATCCTTCTTAAAGAATTTATTAATTAGAAAAACCGTACCATATCCTAGAACTGCAACGGTACAATATATGGACATTATCCATACTATTAACAATAATCCGTCAAGTCTTCTCAGGAATTGAAGCCAGCGAATATCAACCCTTCTAACAGTAGCCAATAGGGAATCCTTAAAATATACAATGCTTTCAACACCCATTACTGAAATACAGGATTCTACTGCAAAGATGTATAAAAAGCCTATGAATAATATCATTAAACCTGCATACTTAAAAACCTTTTTATTATTATCCCTTCGGCTAAGGGGAATAACCGTAAGTATTTCCATCCCCATAAAGGGTAGCGTAGTCATTAATGAAGCCTTCAAATATACTGAAATATCACTAGGATCAAAAAGGGGTCTTATATTAAGGAGCTTGCCCTGGGTGGATATAAGGAAAAATACTATTAAATAGGTTACTATAATAATAATTCCGTATATTTCACAGAGCCTGGCTATGACTTTTAGTTTGCTAACCACTGCATATAAAACAGCCAATAGTATGGTTGAGCATAGAGCCCAAGATGGCGTTTTTATCAACACAGTAAGTCTGATTATTTCGCTGCTGCTTCGAGTTATCATGGTGGCAAATAAGAAAAATTCAATTATATATATGATTACAAATACCCTAGTGAGAAACTTACCAACTAATAGTTCGCTGTATTCATATAAAGTCTTATTTT
>JANQEZ010000443.1 GCA_028278115.1 Clostridia bacterium | reverse complement strand
GACATATATGGAGTCGTCAGTGAGCTTGATGGATATAAGAAGGGTTCAAAAATCAGAATAGAAATAGGTAATGGCGATGTGCAGTAAAAGCAAAGTAATTATATATAAAGATATGCCATCATATACAATTAGAAGAAAATTTAAGAGCAGAAAAAATGAAGTATACTTAGTGGATTTAAAGAAAGCAGATGAAACAGTTATACCTGCTGTATTGAAGAAATACATCGGATCCAGAGAGAATAAAGATAAAGAAGCATTGTTGCTAAAGCTACTAGCTAAAGAGGGTCTTACAGTTCCCAAAATTTATTTTGAGGGAAGTGACCATATAATATTGGAATATATATACGGAAAAACCCTTTTAGATAGAATTATTGACTTAGAGTTTAATCAAGATAATCATATAAATAATGAAGAAAGCTGCTTAGTTTTTTTCAAGCTTATCAAATGGTTAAATGATTTTTACAGAATCACAGAAAAAGTATTTGGTAAAGGATATATCTTTGGAGATATAAACTTTAGAAATTTTATTATTCAGGATGAAATCTATGGAATTGATTTAGAAGATTCCAATTGTAGGGGTTATAGAGAGGAGGATGGAGGAAGGCTCTGTGCATATCTACTGACATATTCCCCTCCATTCACAAAGTGGAAGCTTTTAGCCGCTAGACAGGCTGTGAAAATCATGACCCATGAGTTTGGATATAATAAAAAGCTGCTTAAAGAAGAAATGAACAAGGAGCTTTATGAAATACAAAAAAGAAGAAATATTACTTATACATGGAACAGCTCCTTCGATATATTTTAGAAGGAGCTAAAAATATCTTATCCTTATAATCTGAGGATAATTTCTATTTGGAAATCCTTTTGTAATGTTAAATATATGGATATACGCTTTTATGATTTAAAATTTCCAAAGAAAAAAAGTACAAGTTTTCATAGTTTTCTTTGAAAAATTAATTAAGATTTATAAGCCTTTATCTTTATATATGTGACCCTAAGATTTTACTTTCAATGTTTCCGCTATTAGCCAAATGTTTTAGAGTTTTCCCAGATTAACTTCTTACTTCTTGACATATAAAAAAAATAAGTATAACATTAAAATGACGTTGATATATCAGAGGGATATCAACCCTGAATTCATTGTTTTCTAAAGGGAGGCGTACTAATGATAGAAGTAAGATGGCACGGTAGAGGAGGTCAAGGGAGCTTTACCATTGCAAAGCTCTTGGGAATGGCTGCATCGGTTTATGGTGGGAAATATGCCCAGGCATTTCCTTCCTTTGGGCCCGAAAGAAGAGGAGCTCCGGTTTTAGGCTTTACAAGGATTGATGAAAAAAAGATAACCGATAGAAGTGAAGTTGACAGATGTGATTATGTTGTGGTTTTAGATGAAACTTTATGGGGTGATTCTGTTTTATCAGGACTTAAAAAGGATACGGTGATAATCGTAAATACTGATAGACCAGAAAAGTACTCAGGAATTGTGGAAAATAAGATTGTAGCCATAGACGGTACAAAGCTTGCCCTTGAAATACTGGGCAGACCTATTACAAATACAGCAATGATGGGAGCATTAATAGCTGTTGGAGGATTCGTATCCTTAGATGACTGTAAAAAGGCCATAGAAAATGGCATGCATGCCAGAATTGCTAAAAAGAATATACTATTAATCGACAAGGCCTATAATATGGTAAAGGAGGCGTAGACAATGAAAAGACCAAAGGTTAAAAAATGGACTGAACCCAAAACTATTAAGGATTATCCAATGGGCTCCACCTGTGACAGTGACCACTTGACTAGTATAAATGCTGGTTGGAGGACCTTTAGGCCCGTAATTAATTATGATAAATGCGTAAATTGTTTACGCTGTTTTTTAGTTTGTCCCGATGGAGTCATAGATAAGTCAGGGGAGAAATTAGAAATAGATTACGATTATTGCAAGGGCTGTGGAGTATGTGAGTACGAATGTAGGCCTAGAGCAATTGATATGGTTAAGGAGGAGAAATAAATGGGGAAAAAACTCTTTATAAGTGGTAATGATGCAGTAGCTGAAGGGGTAAGACTGGCGAAGCCCCATGTTATTTCAGCATATCCAATAACTCCTCAAACCATTGCAGTTGAAAGGCTTTCAGAGATGGTGGAGGACGGTTCCTTAAGGGCAGAATATATGCATGTTGAGTCTGAGCATAGTGCCCTTGCATGTGCTATGGGAGTAAGCTCAGTAGGGGCACGTGCCTTTACAGCTACCTCATCACAAGGACTATTATATATGGCTGAATGCTTGCCCTATGCAAGTGGAGCTAGGATGCCTATAGTAATGATGAATGCAAATAGAGCCTTGGCTACTCCTTGGAATATATATGGAGATCAAATGGATTCCATGTTTCTTATAAACTCAGGATGGATTCAAGTATATGTCGAGGATGCCCAGGAAGCACTTGATATGATGATACAGGCATATAAAATTGCTGAGCACGAAGAGGTAATGACACCTATGATGGTCAATTTAGATGGCTTCGTCCTCACCCATACCTATGAGCTGGTTGAAATACCCGAGCAGAATAAGGTAGATGAATTTTTACCTCCTATTAATATGACAAAGCAAAAGATGGATGTAGATAATCCTAAGAGCTTATGCATTTCAGCAGGTAATGATTTCAATATGGAATTTAAAATAAAGCAGGAAATGGATATGAAAAACTCTGTCACTGTAATTGAAGGTGTAGATAAGGAATTTGGTGATAAATTCGGCAGATATTACAATGGAATGCTTGAAGAATACAGATGTGAAGATGCACAGGTTATCCTCATAACCACCGGCAGTGTTACAGGAACATCTAGAATAGTAGTAGATGCCCTTAGGGAAGAAGGAAAGAAGGTTGGGCTTCTTAAGCTTAGATATTTAAGACCCTTCCCGGCTGAGGGAATATCAGATACAGTTAAAAATGCTAAAGTCGTTGGTGTAATAGATAAAAATATTTCCTTTGGATTTGAAGGAACGATATTTACAAATGTTAATTCTGCCCTTATAACTCTTGAAAAGACTCCAAAGACCATAAACTTTATTGGAGGACTTGGGGGCAGAGATATCACAAAGAAAAATATAGATGAAATGTTTGAATCACTCTTAAAGGAAGCAAGTGGAGAGAAGCAGGAGAGAATCCAGTACATGAATGTGAGGTGCATGGGATAATGAATCAAAAATTAAATGCAAGAACCATAACCAACAAAGAGCTATTTTACGGTCATAAAGCATGTGGTGGATGTGGTGAAGCCTTGGCAGTTAGGCTTGCAATGAAGGTATTAGGAGAAAGGACCTTTGCTTCCTTGCCTGCCGGTTGTATGTCAGCGGTATCCTTTATTTATCCTAATATGGCCTTTACAAGTAACGCTATAATCACACCCTTTGCCTCCACAGGAGCTGTAGCAGCAGGGGTAGCAGCTGGGCTTAAGGCACTAGGGATTGAGGATACGCATTCAGTTGGCTTTGCCGGCGACGGAGGAACAGCCGATATTGGACTTCAAGCTTTATCCGGTGCAATAGATAGAAATGACGATATTATTTATTTTTGTAACGATAATGAGGCATATATGAATACGGGAATCCAGAAAAGCGGACTTACACCCTATGGCACTAGAACTACAACTTCACCTGCTGGAGAAAACCTTCCGGGTTCAATAACTATGAAGAAAAACATGTTTGAGATAGTTGCAGCTCATGGGATAGCCTATGCAGCCACAGCCAGTATAGGTTATTTGGAGGACTTCATGAAAAAGGTTCAAAAGGCTAAAGACATAAAGGGAACCTCATACATCCATGTATTCGCACCTTGTCCAACGGGCTGGGGACATGAGAGTAATATCGCTGTATCCCTTGCAAAGCAGGCTGTAGACTGCGGACTTTGGTACTTGGCAGAATATGAAAATGGTGAATTTACATTAAATAAAAATCCTAAGGAGTTTTCCTCTGTAGAAGATTATCTCAAGGTACAAGGAAGATTCAAGCATCTAGAGGATAGGGATATAGAGATTATCAAAAATCATAGAGATACTAAGTGGAAGAAAATGAGAAGAGATTGGGTTAGGTAGATTTTATAATTAATTTTACAGCTGGTATAGTATTAATATATAATCTTAATAGAGTATAAATATTAATATTGTGTAATAAAGATAAACGCTTTTAAACCTAATTAATTTTTCAGAGAAAATAATGAATAACCTACATTTTTTCTCTGAAAATCTTAAATTAAAAAAGCGAATATCCGTAAAGGAAGAGGAATGATTTTATGAGTAAGCCAGCTAATATTGAGATATATAATGAGCTAAGAAGAAGAATAGTTGAGATGGAATACAAGCCGGGAGATATAATCAATGAGAAGCATCTTATAGAGGAGTTTGGAGTAAGCAGAACACCCATAAGGGAAGCAATACTGAAGCTTTCGGAAAATGGACTCCTTGATTTAAGACCAAGGGTTGGAACCTTTGTTACCCAAATAGACCTTCAATCGGTAAAGCACGCCTATGAGGTAAAGAAGAATCTTGAGGGACTTGCTGCGGAGCTTGCTGCCCAGAGAGCTGTAAAGGAAGAAATTGATGAGCTCTTTGAGATAATAGAAAGATTCGATAAATATGATATAGTTGAAGATTATAAGGATTGTATAAAGGATGATCAGCGATTTCACCAGATAACTAGAAATGCTGCTAGAAACCCTATATTAAACGATGTCCTAGATGAACTAAATATAAAGACAGCTAGATTTCTACAGCATATTAGGTATGTACTAGAGGATAGACAATGGTTTAGAGGCTCCCTTAGAGAAATGGCTGAAGCTATTAGAGACAGAGATGGGGAAAAGGCTAGAAAGGCAACGGAAGAACATACTAGAATGTTCCTAGAGCAGTTATCCAAATATTTCTTCGGATAATGAATGTGAAATTGATAGTGACAACATTATATATTTAATATGCGATTAATCAAGTTTAAGAAAGTATTATCCAAAAGAGAGGTGCCAAAACAAATGGATATAATATTTTTAAAGCCTGTATTTAAAGAAAAAATCTGGGGCGGGTCTAAGCTAAGGGATGAATTTAATTATGAAATACCATCGGAAAAAACAGGTGAATGCTGGGCAATTAGTGGTCATTCAAATGGCGATTGTGAAATTATAAATGGAGATTTCAAGGGAAAAACTCTTAGCTGGCTGTATGCAAACCATAGAGAATTATTTGGAAATATAGAAAATGATAAATTCCCATTGCTGGTAAAAATATTGGATGCCAAGGAAAAGCTAAGTGTTCAGGTACATCCCCATGATGAATATGCATGGGAATATGAAAGTGGAGAATATGGTAAAACCGAATGCTGGTACATCCTAGACTGCAAAAAGAATGGGGATTTGATACTTGGCCATAATGCCCACAGCAAAGAAGAAATGAAGGATATGATAAATAGGGGCAAATGGAATGAGTTTATGAGAACCATTAAAATTAATAAAGGGGATTTCTTTTACATACCCACCGGCACAATCCATGCTATATGTGAAGATACATTGATACTTGAGATACAACAATCCAGTGATACAACCTACAGGGTATATGATTATGATAGACTGCAAAAGGGCTGTCCAAGGGAGCTGCATATAGATAAGAGCATAGATGTGACAAATATTCCCCATAAAGATTATGAGATATCATCAAAAAGTAAAGCCTATAAAAATGCTGTTATAGATACCTTAGTTGAGGAAAAATATTTTTCGGTTTATAAATATAGGGTTGATGGAAAGGAATCATTTTCCCATTATAAGCCCTTTATAATGGGTAGTGTAACCTCCGGCAATGGATATATAAATAATCATAAAATTTCCAAGGGAACTCATTTTATCCTTCCCAGTACTGTAAAGGATTTTACCATCGAGGGAAACATAGAAATCGTTATTTCATCTATTTAAGTAATATATATGTGACTTAGAAATTTAGCTTTTTTAGAGGTTTTTTCTAGTCAAAGGTATTATGAAGCTTTGGCTAATAGCTGACGGCTTACAGCTTACAGCAAAGAAATTGCAAAAAAGGAATTAGAGGCATATATCTATAAGTGCGTCAAGGGATAAAGAAATGGACTCAATATTAAAATGAATTTCACTGAAATAATAAAGACATCTAAATTATTTTAGTGAAATTTATGATTTTCAAGAATAATATTTAAATAAAAATCTTAATCTATGGGCTTTAAAAGCTCTTAGAAATATTCAGCATTGTAATAGCTTATAAAGACTTATCCTTCATCCTTTTCCCCCATTTCGTCAGTGGGCTAAGGGCGTCTATTAGCTCCTGACCAGACTCCCCTAGAGAGTATTCCACCCTTGGAGGGATTTCCATATACTGTATACGAAGGACAATTCCCTGACTTTCCAGTTCCTTTAGGGACTGAGCCAGCATCATATTTGTTATACCACTGACCTCTCTTCTTAGTTCATTGTATCTTAATTTTTTATTTTGACTAAGGGCCCAAATGATGGGGAGCTTCCATTTACTGCTAATTAGTTTCAGGGCATAATTTAATGAACAGGTATTATAATCCTTCTTATCAGTTGACTTACCCTCCATAACTCACACTCCTATACTCATAAATTACTGACCTAGTCAGAAATAACTGCATACTTGTTTTTTTATCCTTACATCGTATAATTATATCATAGTCGGTCGATTAAATTAAAATTCACTAATAATATAAATGGAGATAATTAGGTCATTAAAAATAATTTAAGGAGTGTTTTTTATGAATATCACCTATGAAATCCTTAAAGATGAAGACATCGAATGCTGCAGAGAGCTGTGTAATAAATTAATGAAGTTTCAAAAGTCAAAGTCACATTTAAGGACTGAACTCTTTGACGACATGAACTTTGATACACGTATGGTGCCTTCAGTAAAGAAAGCAAAGCATAATTATACAGTTGTAGCTAAGGATGGCGATAAAATCATCGGTTATGTTTATTCAAATATATCTTCCAAAGAGGCTTATGATAACGAGTTTGCTACTTTTTTTGACCTTTCTACAGTGGAAAAAGAAGATGTAGGCTGTTTAAGCAATTTTTATCTAGAGGAAGAATATCGGGGCAAGGGGATTGGTAAGGTTCTTGTGGAAATGTCAATGAAATGGCTCAAAGGGTTTCCCAAGGTTGAAGACTATTTTGTATTCGTTTCCAATGGCAATGATGAGGCATTAAATTTCTACAAAGGAAGGGGATTTGTCTATAGCAATGAAGTACTTGATGGTTTCATTACAACCTTGAGATATCCTAAACAGTTGTAGAGTAAATTTAAAATGGCTAAAGAAATAAAGTCTTGGTAAATTCAAGTATTAGAGTTTGCCAAGGCTTTATTCTATTTTTAAAAGCCAAATATGTATAAGTTAAAGTTTGCACTGGAATATATAGATATGTGACTGAGAAGTTTTGCTTTCAATCTTTTGCTGTGAGCCAAATAGGCATAGTAGCTTTGGCTAGAAAATATTTCAAAAAAAGTTAAGTTTCTAAGTCACATATATATATAGAGATTCCAGTCAAAAGTTTAATTTGGATTCTCTATATTTGACTAAAACAAAAATTTATTGTATGATAAAAGAAATAAAAACCGACAAGGTGTCGGTTGAGGTAAGGGGTGATGGAATATGGGCTTAAAAGAGAAGATAATGGATGCATCCCATGAGCTGTTTGCAAGTAAGGGATATGATGAAACAACGGTTTCGGATATCATCAAAATGGCAGGAAGCTCTAGAGGAGGGTTTTATCATCACTTTAATTCAAAGGAAGAGATTTTAGAAGCAATAACGGATAACTATATTGGAGAGTTTTCCTTACTCTATAATGAAGCTATAGAAAAGCATAAGGGCTCATATATAGAATTATTTAACAGTATTTTTTCAATATTTTATGAATACAAAAAAGACCAGGTAAAGGACTGGGATAAGTTAAAAAAGATTTTTACCTTTAAGGGTAATCATGTAATTATCCTTAAGCTGGCTAAGGATTTTGAAGAACTTATTACAAGCATCTATATAAGAATTATTAAAGATGGTATGGAGAAAGGTGAGTTTAAGGTTAAATATCCTAAGGCCCTTGCTGGACTTTGGACTAGGGAAATGATGCAAATGAGTCGAAGAGCTCAAAAACAATTTGATAATGATGATGAAGCTAAAGAATTTTTAAATCAACTACAATTTGCCGAGGATTTAATAAATAGAGAACTCGGTTTAGCTAATGATATAAAGGTGATACCCATTGTTTTGGCTTATATTGAAAATATTAAAGAGCAAATTACCCAGAAAGAGGTGAGTTTAAAATGATTAAATGGTTTAAGGAAATTAAAGATTCTGACTTTGAGCTAGTGGGTGGAAAAGGCTATAACCTAAGCAGGATGTATAATTATGGTCTAAATGTACCCAAGGGTTTTGTCGTCACTTCAAAGAGCTATGACAGCTATGTTAATACAAATAGCTTAGATTCAAAAATTATTGAAATACTAAGTCAAGATATAATCAGCTTGGAAAAATCAGAGAAGATCAAAGCTTTATTCACTAGAAATAATATATCAAAAGCTTTAGTAGAGGAGCTAAAGGAAGCCTTTAGGATACTTGGCAGAGAACATGTGGCTGTCCGAAGCAGCTCAACTGTAGAAGATTTACCGGGCATGAGCTTTGCTGGTCAGTACAGCAGTTATTTGAATGTAACACATGAAGATTTAATTGAAAAGATTATCATGTGCTGGCAGTCTCTATGGAACGAAAGGGCTATAGAATATAGGAATAAATATGGTGTAGGAAAGGATTTTTCCCATGCTGTAGTAGTTCAGGAAATGATTAACTCAAAGACTTCAGGTGTAATATTCACAGCAAATCCAATCTCCGGTATACGCTCTGAGATACTTGTGAACGCCGCCTATGGTTTAGGAGAAGCAATAGTTAGTGCAGGGGTGAATCCAGACCAGTATACCATAGATAAAAATAGTAAAAAAGTAATCAAGGAGGAAATTGCAAAGAAGGAAACTCTATGTCAGTACGCTAAAGAGGGTATTGAATATGTAAAGGTTGATAAAGAGCTGCAGGAAAAAAGCTCCCTTAAATCAAATCATATAGAAGCCATTGTGAAGGAAGCCGAGAAGGTTCAAAAATACTTTGGAAGCCCTCAGGATATGGAATTTGCCTTTGATGATAATGATGAGCTTTATATAGTTCAATCAAGGGACATAACTACTTTGTTCCCAATTGATGCCTTCGATCAGGATGGAAAGCTGAGGGTTTATCTGGCTGCAAGCTCAGTTTTAATGGGCATGAAGGAAGCCTTGACACCTCTAGGAGCGGATTTATACGGTGGAATGTTTCCCTCGGTAATTAATATCATGACAATGAGAAAAAAGCCTTTATCCCATAGCTTTGTAAAGTATGCAGGTGGAAGGATATATTTAGATATTACTTATCTCCTGGCAAGCAGTTTCATGGCAAAGCAGTTTGGTAAAGCCTTTTCAGGCAATGATTTGCCCCTAAAGGCAACCATGGATAAAGTCATCGAAAAGCACGGAAAGACCTTTAAAAATCAAGGAATCAAATTTAAGATTCCTTGGGGCATTTTAAAGTATGGATTAAATATGATGGGATACGTAAAGGCAGCAAGAAAGGTGAAACCAAATAAGCGTTATGATGAGATTATAAAGCTTGGAGAGGAGTTTTATCAAGGTATACTTGAAGATTCTAAGAACCTAAATACAATAGAAGAAAAATTGAAGTTTTGCTCCGATTCAATGCTTAAGGTATTTAGACTTACCCAAAAACAAGCCTTGTACTGTGTAGAAGTCAATAACTATTCAAAGCTTGAAAAGTTTATTAAGAAAGTGTTTGGTGATAGGTTTAACGTAGACATATTGACATACTCTTTACCTGAATGCGTTACAGTGGAGCTTGGTTTAGAGCTAAATAAGCTGGCTAAATATTTTGATGAGAAGGGTCTAGAGCCAAGGGCAGATGATCCAAGAATGATGACCTTTCTTGATAGATTTGGCCATAGAAGTACAGTAGAGCTAGATTTTGGATATAAAAGATGGAGGGAAAATCCTCAGTATTTGATTAAGCAAATCAAATCATACATGGTGGATAAGATGTATGAGAGAAATATATCCCATATCCATGGTAAGGCTAAGGAAGCTCAAGACTTTATAGAAGAAGTTTATGAAGCAGTCAAGGAGAAAAAGGGAAGGAGAAGGGCTGAAAAAATTAAAAAAATGATGCTGGACTATAGAAGGGCAGCAGGAATGAGGGAATATCCTAAGTTTAATATAGTTCAAAGCTTAGACTTATCTAGAAAGGTTATGCTTGAGGGAGCTAAGACCTATGTGAAAAGAGGATTACTTGATGAAGCAGAGGATATTTTCTTCCTGAGAAAATCCGATATTTTAAAGGGCAATATCTCAATGGAGAAGGTTCGTAGAAATAGAGAGCTTTATGAAAAGGAAATGGCTAGAAACAGCATACCACGAATTGTCCTCAATACAGGTGAAACCTATTATTCAGCCCAAGAATTTGACCCAGACAGCAAGATTCTTCAAGGAATATCCCTTTCGGCTGGTGTTTATGAAGGTAGAGTGAGGGTTGTATTTGACCCAAATAACTCTAAGCTGAAAGAAGGAGAAATATTAGTAACGGAAAGTACCAATCCTGCATGGACGCCTCTTTTTATTCCAGCTAAGGGTTTGATTATGGAGTACGGCGGACCTCTAAGTCATGGAGGTATAGTTGCAAGGGAATATGGCATTCCAGCGGTAGTAGGAATTCCATCGGTGACAGATTTATTGAAGGATGGGCAGCTGGTAAGAGTTAATGGGGAAACAGGCACTGTAGAAATTTTAGATTAAATAATCTTAAAAAAGAGCTGTCTTTGAGATAAAATCAAAAAGGCAGCTTGTTTTACTTCATAGCAGCTTAAGCATTTTTTGCGAGAAGAGGGTAATTAAACTCAATGGGAATACAGGAAGTTATTGTTTCTTGAATAAAACCCCGTATATGATATAATCAGTATCTATTAAAAGAAAACTAGAAGGGGTGACAGCTATGAAACTAAAGGGAAAAATGCTAATTTGCTTGACAATATTAGCACTTAGTTTTGTTACAGTTTCAGCCTATAGTCCTCAAATTGGTGACATAATAGGTAAAGTCCTTTACACAGATATTGTAACCATATTGGATGGTAGAATAATTCCTTCAGTGAACATAGGAGGAAGAACAGCAATTATCGTTGAGGATTTAAGGGATTATGGCTATGATGTAAGCTGGAATGGAGAAAGAAGAATATTAGAAGCAAAGACAAAGGACTTAGAAAATTCTGATACAATTGAAACTATTACAGGCATGGTTATGCTCCCAAAAGGACAGGTAGCTCCAAAGGGAGGTCTAGAGGTCGAGGTTACCTTAAGACTGGTGCTTGAATATGTACCGGAGGGAGAATCGGGAATACCTGCCTTTGCAACTAGCTCCACTAAGGTAATAATATATGAAGGCAATAACTTTGCAACATATTCCATTCATTTCTCCGATTATTTTGAGCCTAGTCAGTTGTATATGAATGCTGAATATGAAGGAAAAACTTATTCTGAATCTATTGTTGTTTCACAAGAAAATAAATCAAAAGTTGACTTTATTCTTGATACTGATTTTTAATGAAGAAAATATTATATTAGGCGTAGCAAGAAAGTGTTAGGATAATATTTCCTGACACTTTCTTTATGTTTTAGATTTCTGCATTCTTTACTTAAGTCCGCAATTGGAAGTTTAAAATATATTCAAATATTTTTATCCAGAAGAAGGTGTAGGGAGACTTTTAAAAAGTAATCTTTCTCTAAAAAAATAGTATGATAATATAGAGTAGTAAATATTGTATTCCATAAAATGGATACTATGTTTCATAATTATGCAATTAATAGAAAGGTGAGAGGAATATGAGCAATATTAAATTTTATAAAAGTAAAAGCTTCTGGGGCTTTGTTTCATTGATTGCCTTTATGTTAATATATTTATTTGTTATGAATATATTCGTAGAAGGAATTGCCATTGGAGTTTGGATAGGTAGTATTATAGGAGCAGCTATAAGATATAAAATTAAAAAGAGTGAAAAGACAGAAGCATATTTAATTTGCACATTTTCTTTGATTATGATAATAAATTATATTCTTTTTAGATTTTCTCTTATATACATACAAAGCTACATACTCATATTCATAGGGCTTTCATTAATGATTTTATATGAGATTAATGGAGAGAACTCAAAATACAAACGCCATAAAGCAGCTTTAGTGCTGATATTACTAATTGCATTTTTCTCAATTGATTATTATCAGTATAATAGCAATATTATAAAGGATAGAAATTTTCAAAGATTTATTAGAAAGGAATATAATATTCAAGGAAAAATTCAAGAGGAAGATTTATTAGGTATAGAAAAACTTCATTTGGATGACAATTTTTATATTAAAAATATATCTGGGATAGAGTACTTTAAAGATGTTAAAAAATTAATAATATGGGAAGGCAAGTTAATAAAGGATTTTACATCAATATCTAAGCTATCTAAATTAGAGCATCTTATTATCTGGTATGCAAATGTAGATGATATTGAAGAAATACCTGAAGTAGAGTCCTTGCAGTGGCTTGAAATAGTCTATCCAAAGGCAGGTAAGATAGATAGTCTTGAGAGCTTTCCTAATTTAAAGAGATTGGATATACAAGGCATGGATTTTGAGAATCTGACGGGATTAAAGGGACCGAATAATTTAGAAAGACTAAATATCGGCGATGGGCAGATTATAAGCTTTGAAGGAATAGAGAATTTCTCCCATCTGGAGAAGCTGAATTTATAC
>JANQEZ010000383.1 GCA_028278115.1 Clostridia bacterium | reverse complement strand
AGGTTGTTGGTTATGGTAAGATTAGTATTCCTAGGATTCAGGCGTTTGATTTTTCTATTTTATGGAAGCTATCGCTTTATTTCTTGTAAAGTGGTGTCAATGAATTAAAACTAGTCAGATATCACGGCCTTGTATTATAGTATTTGTATAAAATAAATGTCTAAGACATCTATTTATAAAATTTCAAAAAATCCTTCGCAAAATAAAGAGTTTATCTGAAGAATTATAATTTTGAAGTTACATACCTCTATGATAAAATATAAAGCAGAGCCGATAACTTTATTAAAAGGATGATATAGATGAATGTTTTATCAGTTGAAAATATTTCAAAAAATTATGGTGAAAAAATACTATTTGATAATGCCTCTTTAAATATAAGGGATACTGATAAGATTGGTATTATTGGAATAAATGGAACTGGAAAGTCGACTTTATTAAAAATTATTGCAGGCATTGAAGCCTCTGATTCTGGAAGCATAAATGTACCAAGTGGGATACGGATTGAATACCTTCCTCAAAATCCTGATTTTAAAGGTGATGCAACGATTTTAGAGCAGGTATTTAAAGGCGAAACACCAATAATGAAGGTCATTAGAGAATATGAGAAGGCCCTTGAAGATATTTCTAAAACACCGAAGGATTATAAGCTTCAGGAAAGACTCATTGAGCTATCTGCAAAAATGGATTCCTTAAACGCATGGGAGATCGAAAGTCAGGTGAAAATAGTTCTTACAAAGCTTGGAATATCTGATTTTGAAACCAAAATAGGAAGCTTATCCGGTGGACAGAGAAAGAGAATTGCCCTTGCCAGGGTTCTAATAGCCCCATGCGATTTACTGATCCTTGACGAGCCTACCAACCATATGGATAATTCAACTATAGAGTGGTTAGAGGAGTATCTTGGAAATAGAAAAGGGGCACTGCTGCTTATAACCCATGATAGATATTTCCTTGACAGAGTAGTGAATAGAAGCGTTGAACTAGATAAAGGAAGACTTTACACCTATACAGGAAATTACTCGGAATTTCTACAGAAAAAAATGGAGAGAAAAAATCTGGAGACTGTCATAGAGAAAAAAAGACAAAGCCTGTATAAAAAAGAGCTAGAGTGGATTAGGGCAGGAGTAAAGGCAAGAACTACAAAGCAAAAAGCGAGAATTCAGAGGTTTGAAGAGATAAAAGATTCAAAGATAGATTTAGATGACTCAAGTATTGATATTTCTGTAGGACACTCTAGATTGGGAAAAAAGATTATTGATATTAAAAATATATCAAAGAGCTTTGACAAAAATCCTTTGATAAAGGATTTTTCATACACAGTGGTTAAAAATGATCGCATAGGAATAATTGGGGATAATGGAATAGGTAAATCTACTTTATTAAAGGCGATAGTTGGAAAGCTTGAAATAGATAAGGGTAGTATAGATATAGGTACAACAGTTAAAATAGCATATTTTTCTCAGGAGTCAGAAGAAATGAATGAGAAGTTAAGGGCCATAGAATACATCAGAGAAGAAGCGGAATACGTATTGACATCAGATGGCTCTAAAATAAGTGCAGCTCAGATGATGGAAAGATTTCTTTTTAACAAGGATATGCAGTGGATATATACAGCTAGACTGTCAGGCGGTGAAAGAAGAAGGCTTCAGCTTCTAAGGGTACTTATGATGGCTCCAAATATACTTATTCTAGATGAGCCGACAAACGATCTCGATATAGATACATTAAAGGTGCTTGAAAGCTATATTGATGAGTTTAATGGTGCTGTAATCACAGTATCCCATGACAGATATTTTCTCGATAGAATTTGCAATAAAATATTTTCCTTTGAAGGTAATGGCAAAATAATTGAACATACGGGTAACTATTCAGATTATAAGGAATACAAGAAGAACCATCTAGTATTAGATACAAAGGAAGATAATCCTGATAAAAAGCAAAGTATGAATAATAGAAAGCTAAAAGAAAAAAGATTGAAGTTTTCATATAAAGAAAAACTAGAATACGAGAGTATTGAAGGGGATATAGATGCTTTGGAAGAAAAGCTATCAGCTTTAGAAGGTGAAATAGCTGTGAATTCAAGCAACTTTTTAACCCTTCAGGATTTAATGGAGAAAAAAGAGAAGATAGAAGAGGAGCTTTTAAACAAAATGGAGCGATGGGAATACCTAAGTGAGCTGGCAGAGAAAATTGAAAGCTTAAAGAGCTAGCTTATATTATAAGGAGGCTATTTCTGTACCAGTACAGTGGGTAAATACACCTATTGAAA
Source organism: Clostridia bacterium (assembly GCA_028278115.1). Classification (GTDB taxonomy): domain Bacteria; phylum Bacillota; class Clostridia; order Peptostreptococcales; family Caminicellaceae; genus JANQEZ01. Next base: position 5,135 of record JANQEZ010000383.1, on the reverse strand, counting down.
GTTCTTGGTATTATGAAATATAATTTAAACAGAAAAATATGAAAGTCTTCATACTTATAATCTTTAAAACTATAAAATAGTCTTGAGAAGTAAAAGTAATAATTATTAAAAAAGGGAATTCATTAGACATACAAAGGAGGAGACTATAATGACACTTAATCCCTTTAAGACCTATAGCGGTCTGCCTAAAAGTATTTATACACTATTTTTTGCCCAGATAATTAATAGATTTGGGGACTTTGTTCTTCCATTTCTTACACTTTATTTAAGTAAAAAACTTGGCTATTCTTTACAGGCATCAGGATTAATTGTTATGGTAGCTACATTATTACTGATACCGGGCTCTTTAGTAGGGGGTAAATTAGCTGACCATATAGGAAGAAAAAAGACTTATCTGGTTGCCCAAAGCCTTGCAGCAGTATTTCTATTGCCATGTGCTTTTCTTAATAATCCAGAAATGATAATAGCTTTTTTACTGTTATCCACTTTTTTCAGAGGAATAGTTAGACCTCCTATGAATGCAATAGTTGCCGATATTTTACCTCCTGATGAAAGGAAACTGGGATTTTCTTTGTTATATTTAGGTATAAATATAGGGGTTTCGTCAGGTCCTATTGTAGCAGGCTTTTTATTTAACAATTATCTACCTCTTCTTTTTATAGGGGATGCTTTAACTTCTATTATTGCAGTTATTTTAGTATTTAAAAATGTTCCTGAGACAAATCCAATAAATAATACAGAAGCTAATGACTGCAAGGAAGAAAAAATAGAGTCTGGAAATATAATTGATGTCCTTCTAAGAAGACCACAAATTATAATGTTTTTACTTATTACTATAATTTATAGCTTTATATATACCCAGAATAAATTTTCTCTGCCAATAATGTTAGAAAGCGTGTTTCTTGGTGAAGGAGCAAAGACATATGGATTTTTAATGGCTATTAATGCAGTTACAGTTATAGTCTCAACTGTCTTTATAACCACACTTACTAAAAAGAATAAACCACTTACAAATATGATTATAGCAGCACTTCTCTACTCAGTAGGCTTCGGTATGATAGGCTATATAAATACATTTTTCTTATTTGTAATATCCACAGTAATATGGACCATAGGTGAGATTCTAGTTGTTACAAATTCGGGAGTTTATATTGCAAATAATAGTCCCGAAAATTTCAGAGCCAGGTTTAGCTCCATAAGTGCCCTGAGCTGGGCCCTTGGAGGAGCCCTTGGAACATCACTATCGGGTAAGTATATGGATGCCTACGGTGTTGGGTCCATATGGCCGCTGATAGGAGTATTATCCATAGTCTCTGCAATGCTTATGTGGATGCTTATATATTTTACTAAAAGAAAAAAAGCTTTTAAGGCTATATCTAAAGATTAAGATTATATAATCTGGATATAACGCAATAGAACTTTTCCTTTCAATGTTTTGCTGTGAGCCATTAGCGAAATTAAGCATTTAAAAAGGCAGCTATATTATTGGATGTATATTGGAGCTTGAAAACTCAAGGACTTCCCTTATTGATAACAGACCTTTTTTAAGTTCAGTTGTATTGTCTGGTCCGCTGACAGATAATCTTACAGCGTCTTTAGTGGGATGAGTACCAGCTATGAATCTTTTAGCTGAGAATATTTGAACTCCTTTTTTAAAGCAAGCCAGTTCAATTTCTTTATCTGAAATTGATGAAGGAAGAGTTAAATATCTAAATAAGGAGGTACTGCTTGGGATTATATTGTAAGCACTAAGTATTTTATCGACTATACCATTACGCTCTTTTAGTATTGAAAGCTTTGCTTTTATTATTTCGTTGTATTTTGAAGTGTTTAATATATGGGATATAATTTCTGCATTTAGTGGAGATGCCATCCAGTTTAGGCTGTTTACTCCGTGGATTAACTCTTTGATATATTTATTTGAAGAACCTATATATGAAATTCTAAAGGCTGGATTTATTGATTTTGAAGTACCAGCTATAAATATGCTCTTATCCTTAATGTATTGGGAGATGGGTTTTAGTGAATCCTGAACTGTGAAGATAAAGGGACTATCCTCCACTAAAAGAAGATCATGACTTTTAACAATTTCTGCAATTGCCAATCTCTTTTCTCTGCTTAAAACAGCCGTAGTTGGATTATGGCAATCGGGGATTAAGTAAATTCCCTTTACTTTTTCTCTATCGCAGGTCTTTTTTAATTCATCAATATCTATACCGTCTTCATAAGTCTTGACGGGAACTAAAATAATTCCAAGGAGCTTTGCAAGAGAAATTAAACCTGTATAGGTGTATTCATCTACAATAATACGTTCTCCCTTTTTAAAGAGAGTTGTGAGTATAATTGCTAGAGCATTTTGTGAACCAGATGTTATTATAATTTCTTCAGAAGAGTAGGCAATATTAAACTGATTTAACCACTTTGATGCAATGTACCTGTGTTTTATATGTCCCTCTGGGGGAACATACCTCAAAATTTCATTATAATTTATTTCGTGATTTATTTCCTTTATAAAGGATTCAATGACTCCATTTAATTCATAAAGTGGTAGAATAGTACCCATCTCAATGATGTGGGAATCATTATTATTTGTCAGTAAGCTTTGTGGTATTCCTGCATAACTAGTGACAAAGGTTCCTTTACCTGTGACTCCCCTTATCAACCCCTTTTCCTCACATAATTTATATGCTCTAGTAACAGTGCTATGGTTTATGCCTAAATGATTAGCTATGACTCTTTGGGGAGGAAGCCTGAAGCCTCCCTGTAAAATTCCTTTTTTTATATCTTCTTCAATAGACTCAGCGATTGAAATATACAGGGGACTATTTCTATCTTTTAAGCTAGGAACCCAGGATATTTCATTGCCATATTGATCTATCATCTAATCACCTGCTTTGTTGTATTACATACAATTATATAATTGTATGTAGAACTAATCAAGTATATACTTAAATTGTAGTATTAAATATTACCTTAAGCAAAAAAAGCTTTAATTTATAATTCAAGGGAGGTAAGAATTAATGATGGAGAAAAAATATATTAGCCCTATACTAGAGGAGATAAGAAAAAAAGATTTTCAAAAGGATTTAAAGTTAGCCCACGATTTTGCACTAAGCTATGTGAAGCAGGTAGATGAAATGAGGGTGTATCCCGACGAAGAAGCCATTAAGAACTTAAGGGTATTTGATGAAGAGCTTTCAATGGAGCCCGAGTCTACTAATGAAGTGCTTAAAAAGCTGCATCAATATGGTGCTCCTGCAACAGTTGCACAAACTGGAGGAAGATATTTTGGATTTGTAAATGGAGGAATAATGCCTTCTGCCCTGTGCACTAAGTGGATAACCGATGTATGGGATCAAAATCCAGCACTATTTGTTATCTCGCCTATTACATCCAAAATAGAGGAAGTATGTGAAAGATGGATAAAGGATTTATTGGGATTGCCGGAAAATACAGTAGCGGGGTTTGTAAGTGGCAGCTCTACAGCCACATTATGTGGGTTAGTTGCAGGCAGAAATTATATACTGAATAATATGGGGTATGATGTAGTTAATAAGGGATTATTCAATGCCCCACAAATTAAGGTTGTGGTTGGAGAAGGAGCTCATTCTACAGTATATAAAGCCCTTTCTATAATTGGTCTAGGGAAGGATAGAGTAACCAAGATTCCTTACGATAATCAAGGAAGAATTATGGTTGACAAACTACCTAAGTTGGATGATAAAACATTGTTAATAATTCAAGCTGGAAATGTTAACTCTGGGGCCTTTGATGATTTTAATAATATATGTAAAAAGGCAAATGAGGCAGGGGCATGGGTACATGTGGATGGAGCCTTTGGATTATGGGCAGCTGCTTGTCCAGAGATGGGCGACTTAACTCGAGGCATAGATTTAGCCGACTCCTGGTCCGTGGATGGACATAAAACCCTTAATGCACCTTATGACAATGGCATCATTCTATGTAAGCACAGGGATATATTAGTCAATGCCATGCATATGACGGGCTCTTATATTATCTATAATGAGAATAGAGATGGAATGCTGTATACCACAGAAATGTCAAGGAGAGCTAGAGCTGTCGATCTATGGGCCACATTAAAGGGTCTTGGTAAAAGAGGAGTAGGACAGTTGGTATGGGAGCTTCACAAGAAGGCAAAGTACTTTGCAAATCTGCTAATAGAGGATGGACTGGAGATTTTAAATGATGTAGTTTTTAATCAAGTATTAGTTCATTACCATAGCGACAATAAAACAGAGGAATTGGTTAAAGAAATACAGAAATCAGGAGTATGCTGGCTTGGTGGATCAAAATGGTTAGGCAAATCCGTAATGAGAATAAGTGTATGCTCCTATAAAACAAGCTACAATGATATTGAAAAATCTGCTGAAGAAATTTTGAGAATAGCAAAGAATCTAAAAAGAGATTAGTAGTTTTAAATAATATTGAAGCTTTTATACGACTATTTGGATATTATTGAAAAAAAGCAATTTTAATGTTTCTATAGCAAAAGTGCCGATATATAAATCCTTATATCAGCACTTAATTTATTTTCTAATAGATGGGTTCAATTAATGATGTGCACTATCCTGTATAAAAATTAAACATCCAGCATAGCTAAATGTAGGAATGATAGTTTGGAATACATTCATTTTTTCTGACTATAAACTTTTTATGGTCAGAGCATTTATCATTACAATCATCATAAAAATCATTATGACAATCATCTTCTACTTCCAATGAGCTGCAAGGATATTGTATACAGAGTATAAAAGAACCTGTACATATTTCATTATGTTTTCCTATACATTCCACTTCGATGCTTTGAATTAATGTAATAGTCAATGTGATCTCATCCCTTGGAAATACTATTACTTTAGAAGTACAAATTTTCTTTCCGCTTTTTATCAGAAGCACCATTATATAATCAGAACTATTAGTGACTTTAATTGTCCCCGATGGTCGAATTCCAATGGCTCTCCAAATAACCTTTGGTTTTGAATTACATACTTGATTGATCTTCCCACAAATTTCATTTGTGACTACTTTATCGCTTTTTACACATTTTTTTTTCTTATAAGAATAGGTCATTTGTCTAATTTACACCTCCGATATATTCTCCCACTTATAATATA
>JANQEZ010000372.1 GCA_028278115.1 Clostridia bacterium | reverse complement strand
CGAAGTTCGAGGCGTGCTGAAAGTGAGAGGTCGCAGCGTATAAAGAAATACGTAAGAGTTCTCACTTGAGGCAACAACGAAGAAATTCGGGTTTCGGGGGTAGCCTGAAGGATGTCTTACAAAGCCATCCCTTTTTTATTGTCTAGAAACTCAAACATTTTTTGCTAAAAATTGCATAGTTGAAATAATATAAAATGAATTTCTAAAAGCAAAATGAAAACTATTACTAGTGAAACTTTGGTATTGGCTTTTAGACTCTAAGACCTAAAAGAATGACTTGCATTTACCACTAACCACCAACTACTAACCACGAGCCAACAAAGCGTCGCCAGACGCCTTTGTTCTCTTCCGCTACTCTTGCCAAGTCTTAATTTTCCTTAAAAAATATAGAGAAATTAATTGGGCACAGCCTATAAAGAGTAAAAAGTAATTGAGTATTCTTTGATTCTTGACGAAGGTTAAAAGAACAATCAAGATGCTAGTACTTATAATTCTGCCAAGATTCAGAGCAAATTCTCTATTGACAATATATTCAATTCGCATACTTTCATTATGGCTTCGACTCAATATGTTAAAGGCAGCTGAATTAACTGGAACCATAAAAAATGGGAAAAATAAAGAATTTAGTATCATATATGCTGTCAGTGTAGCATAGTTTATATTAATTATCAGTCCTAAAACCGATATAAACATAAATACAGCACCTAAATGCAGAGAAAATAGGCGTCTTTTAGGCTTTATAAGCTTTTGCTCAGACACATAGGCTATAGAAGATATAAGGGAAGCAATAAGTGTTAATTTCCCAAGTGCAATTTCACTTCCCGTGGTTTTATAAACTAATATGACAATCAAAAAATAGATAACAACATCCCTAAGACCCCATGCGACTATACTTTTTCTTAGATAATTCCACTCATCACTATTCTTACTCAAAATCCTTTTGAATTCAAATTTATCCCCATAACCCTTAGAGCGAAGTATTAAGCTTACAAGGGTTAAGATTATAAACAGAACCAGTGAAATTGAAAATACGATAGAATAACCCATCATATTTTTGTTACTTTCGATAATATATGCAGCGGTTATTGGTGCTATTGCATTTGCTACTCCGCATATACATCCGTTAAAGCCATAAAAGGTATCCCTGTTATTTGTAGATGTAAAGTCAAAGGTTAAAACCTGAAATGAAAGCCAGTAAAAGCCTGCTGCAATTCCGTAAAGAATACCAATAGGATAAATATACTCTAGAACATTATCTCTAAACAAAAGGATCAAAAGAAAAAACAAAATAAAAAGAACTACACCTATCCTAAGAGCCCATACTCCGTTTTTCTTCTTAGATAACCAGCCTGCTGCTAGGAAGGAAAAGGGCAAAAATATGTAATGCATGAGATTATATTTTGCAATTATTATAAAATCACTGGACTTTTTCCAAAGGAAAATATTTACAAAAACATTAGATAAACCCATAGATAAAGTAAATAATCCACTAATTATTAAAAGTATCTTAGCTTTTCTAGACATTAAAACCTCCGACAAATTAGCCTTTGATAAATTAATATATAGTCTTTATTTTTGTTTCTTAATTGGGATTTTATTTAAAATAATATTTGTTTATTTTTGGATTTTTTAATTCTTTACAGATTTTTAACTTGGAAAAATTGAGTATAGGCATATAAATTTTTCATATAGTGAGTTATAATACAGTAGTATAGATGTGTGACTCAGAAGTTTTACATTCAATGCTTTGCTGTGAGCTGTCAGCCATTAGCTATTAGCCAAATAGGCATTGTAGTTTTGGCTTACGAAATTTTTTGAAAAAAGGTTAAGTTCCTCAGTCACATATCTATAAGATAAGACTTTTCATTAGATGGACTAAAATATTATACAAGGAGGAAAGTGATGTCGATAGAGATATTAACAATTATTATAGGGTTTGTAGTAATATTTTGTGCAGGGATTATACAAGGTGCCACCAGCTTCGGATTCTCGCTGTTTGCACTTCCCATATTAGCAACTTTTCTACCGCTTAAAATAATTGTACCAATGCTTGTAATTTACAGCATTATAATGAACTCAATTATACTTTATAAGATCAGAGAGCATGTAAAAATAAGAAGAATATTAATGCTTATAATTGCAGCTGTTATAGCTACACCAATAGGTGCTAATATACTTATAAGCATGAATGAAAAAGTCCTTCAGCTTATTGTGGGAGTAATTGTAGCTATATCAGCATTATCCTTTTATTTTGGTTACAAGATTAAGATTAAAAATGAAAAAATTGCATACATACCCGTTGGATTCTTAAGCGGAATACTTAATGGAAGTGTTAGCTTAAGCGGTCCGCCAGTAATACTATTTTTAACAAACCAAGGGGTTGAAAAGCAAGTATTTAGGGCTACATTAACAGCTTATTTTTGGATACTAAATATAATGACTGTAGCAACCTTTTTATATAAAAGATTAATCAGTGCTGAGATTTTAAAGCTCACCATATACCTATTACCTGCATTAATAATAGGAGTATTAATAGGTATAAAGCTGGGTAACAAAGTTAAAGAAGAGACTTTTAAAAAACTAACCACTGTATTGTTGATTTGTATGGGTATTTTATCAATAGTTTCTGCAATATAGGAATTTTAAACCAAAAGCTAACTGGTGATAGTTTCAAAATACCTTCTAACTGTTTATTTTACTCTATTTCAGTTATGTAATTTCTCACAAAAAATCTCCTCTCTATAAATAGAGGGAGACTTTGGGCTGATGTCAATAATATATAGATAGACAATTTCGAGGCTGTTTATCTATATAGGGTTCATATAGATGTGTGATTTAGAAGTTTTACTTTAAATGTTTTGCTGTGAGCTATTAGCCAAATAGGCATAATACTTTTGGTTTAAAAAAATCTTTAAAGAAAGTTAAGCTTTTAGGTCACATATCTATAGTTAAACTTGTTTTTGAAGTTCACGACCCACAATACTGTCAAGGTTTTCAGCCGCCTTCAAAATAACCTTATTGCAGCCCCTAAATAGTGAGCGATGCTTTTGCTTTAGGGGTTTACATGTGATAGAGCCCATTTCATCCTCATAGGAACTTAGAAACTCGGTGATTAAAGGATTAATTACTCCACTCTTATGGGCAGTATCTTCAACAAACAATTTACTTATAACCATGACTGACGCTGTTAAGGCTCCACATACTTCTTCTATGAACATTCCACCGCCAAATCCTGCTGCCAGCTTTAGAGCATCCCTATCCAACCCTAAATCATATGCCTCATTAGCTCCATATAATATCTTCTCAGCACAATTAAGCCTTTGATCATTTCCAAAGCCATCTTCAATTAAATCCTTTAGCATAATTAATTACCCCCGCTTAAAAGTTTTCCTTGATATAAAGCAAAGTTTATGTTTAAATTTCTAATATAAAGTAAATAGGGTGTCCTTCAATTTTCATTATTACACAGATAAAATCAATATTCAAATAAGCATTACTTATAGTTATACAAATTATTTATAATATAAATAAAATATAAGTTTAAACATTTAAATAGTTTGGAGGAGCGTAATATAGATGTGTGACTCTGAAACTTAACTTGTTTTGAAATATTTCGCAGGCTAAAAATAAAATGCTTAATTTGGCTAATAGCTAACGGCTGACAGCTCACAGCAAAACATTTAAAGTAAAACTTCTCGGCCACACATCTATAATGATTTATGTCTTTGGACATAAAAATCCCGATACTGATTCAGCAGTATGACCTTTTCTCATAAGAATTAAAATAAAGTTTTATACACGAAACGAAAGGATGAATGATTTGAGACTTAGATATGTAAAAGGCGGACTAGAAAGATTAGCTGAGAATGAGAAAGTCGTTACTAAACCAGATGAATACAAGGGGAAGTGGAGTAAGCTTTTTGATAATGATAGGTCAATTCATGTTGAATTTGGCTCAGGACGTGGAGGCTTTATAACGGGAATGGCTAAAAAAAATCCAGACGTAAATTATTTAGCCTTTGAAAGGAACTCAAAAGTAATAATAAGAGGTATAAATAAGCTTTTAGAGAATCCAGGTTCAAACTTCTACTTAGTTCATTCCGACATAAGGAAAATTGAAGATATATTTCTTGAGAATGAAATAGACAGAGTTTATCTAAACTTCTCAGATCCTTGGCCCAAAAAAAGGCACGATAAAAGGAGGCTTACATATAGAAGTTTTCTTAAGCTCTATGAAAGACTGATGATTCCTAAGGGTGAGCTTCATTTTAAAACTGATAATATTGGATTATTTGATTTTTCCATAGATGAGCTTAAAGAAAATGGCTGGAATATAACAATGATTACAAGAGATCTGCACAATAGCAGCCATGCAGAGGGAAATGTCATGACGGAATACGAAGAAAAGTTCTCTAAAAGAGGTCAAGCTATAAATAAGCTTATAGCAGTTTCACCTAAAAAGTAGATTGAGGAAATCACTAAAATAAAATATCAAAATCCTTTTAGTTTTATTTCACTCTATTGCTGGTTACCCATAAAAAATTATTTAAAAAGATTTAAATTAACTCATTAGCTTTAAGGCTTATGAGCTTCAGGCTGCCCCGAAACCCGAATTTCTTCGTTGTTGCTTCAAGCGAGAACTCTTACGTATTTCTTTATACGCTACGACCTCTCGCTTTCTGCACGCCTCGAACTTCAGATTTCGGGGCAGCCTGTCATCTTGTAGACTTTGTCTACAATCTGTAACTCATTAGCTTTAAGGCTTATGAGTTTTATTTGTATAGACTAATTTGGATAAAAATTCCCCAAATATACAGTTTAGACATATAATATCTATAAAGATTTCAAAAGAATCTATGATAAAAAGATTAGCAATCAGCTATTCCGAAGAATATTGTTGTTTTAAAATACTAAAAAGAAACATAAATATCTATAATAACAAAAGATATTAATATAGTAAATAGTAAAGGGTTAAATAACTATCTTCTAAAAGGAGGGCTTATAAATTATATGGTAAAATTTTCAGAGTTGATTAAAAAGGATAGAGAAGAAAGAAAAAAACAGGATTTTGAAGGCACTTTCTTAGATTATCTTAATATATTGAAGGATAATCCTTCACTTTGTATGTTAGCCCATAAAAGGATGTATGAAGTAATTCAAAATGAGGGTGCTAAAGTAGTCAACACCCTTGAGAATCCAAGACTTAGAAGAATTTATGGCAATGATGCTATAAAGATATACGATTTTTTTAGAGACTTCTATGGGATAGATAGAACCATAATGAAAATCGTTAACTACTTAAAAACTGCCGCTATGAAGGGGGAAGAATCTAGACAGGTGCTTTACCTAGTAGGGCCGGTAGGAGCAGGTAAATCATCTATTATGGAGGCCCTTAAAAGGGGGCTAGAAAAAAGTGAAGATATTTATGCCATAAAGGGGTGTCCTATGAGGGAAGAACCTCTGCACCTAGTTCCAAATCACCTAAGAGAACAATTTGAAGAACTTTTAAATGTAAAGATAGAAGGAGATTTATGCCCCGTATGTAGATATAGGCTAAAAAATGAATTCAATGGAGAATTTGAAAAGTTCCCAGTTGAAACAGTGGACTTTAGTATTAGATCAAGGAAGGGTGTAGGGGTAGTTCCACCTGTGGACCCAAATAATCAGGATACATCTGTTTTAATAGGCTCAGTGGATATATCAAAATTAGATTTATTTCCTGAAGATGATCCAAGGGTGCTATCTCTAAATGGGGCATTTAATGTTGGTAATAGAGGAATAGTTGAATTTATAGAGGTATTTAAAAATGAGATTGAGTATCTTCATACTATGATAACAGCAACGCAAGAAAAAAGTATTCCATCGCCGGGGAAGTCTTCGATGATTTATTTTGATGGAATTATCTTAGCCCACTCAAATGAGGGAGAATGGAATAAGTTTAAATCGGACCATACCAATGAAGCGATATTAGATAGAATCGTAAAGATAGAGGTTCCCTATTGCTTAGAATTAGATGAAGAAATTAAAATCTATAACAAGATATTGGGAAAGAGCAGCTTTGACGCCCATATAGCACCCCATACAATCGAAGTAGCTTCTATGTTTGCTATATTAACAAGGCTCATACCTTCGTCTAAGGTAAACCCTCTAACGAAGCTTAAAATATATAATGGTGAGGAAATCGTTGAAAAGGGGTCTACTAAGAAGATAGATATCCTTGAATTAAGGGAAGAAGCAGCAAGGGAAGGAATGACGGGAATTTCTCCAAGATTTATTATGAAGGTTTTAGATCATTCTATAGCTGAATCAGAGCATAATTGTATTAACCCCTTGTCAGTTCTTGAGACATTAATAAGGTCGGTCAAGGAGTTAGCCATAAGTGAAGATGCTAAAACTAAGTATCTTAATTTTTTACAGAATGTGATTAAAAAGGAATATAATAAGGTATTAGAAAGTGAAGTCACTAAGGCATTTATTCATGGATATAGAGAGCAGGCAGAAGATTTATTTAATAATTATTTAGATCATGCTGAGGCATATGTAAATAAAACTAAAATTAAAGATAAGAGCACTGGTGAGGAGTTAGAAGCAGATGAAGACTTCTTAAAATCAATAGAGCAGCAAATCAAAATAACAGGTACTGCAGCAAAGGGCTTTAGACAAGATGTGACATCATATATGTTTTATGTAATGAGAAATGGAAGTAAGATTGATTATACCTGCTATCAGCCCCTTAAGGAAGCCATAGAAAAGAAATTGACGTCTTCCGTTAGGGAGCTAAGCAGAGTTATTACACGCACAAAGGTGCGTGATAAGGAGCAAAGAGAAAAATATAACGCAATGGTGGAAGAAATGAAAAGGAATGGATATTGCAAGCATTGCTGCAATGTAATCCTAAAATATGCTGCTAATAATCTTTGGAAGGATTAAAATCTAAAAAGCGTTGTTAAACGCTTCAGGCTGTTGACAAACCCGAATTTCTTCGTTGTTGCCTCAAGTGAGAACTCTTACGTATTTCTTTATACGCTGCGACCTCTCACTTTCAGCACG
>JANQEZ010000090.1 GCA_028278115.1 Clostridia bacterium | reverse complement strand
TAACCTACAAAATATAAGAAAAACAGGTTCATAGTATGAACGAAAAGGAAATATCAAATACCCCCGGCAGCATGAACTAGCACAAGGGGTTAAATTATTACAAATTAGATCTAGGATTTATCTTAGCTACAAAAGTATCAAACATGGTATTAAAAGGCTCAAGAGGATCAACTAAGCCTCTAAAAGTATCGTCAAAAGCACCTAAAGTAACTGGGAAATCAGGTGAAGTAGTGTATCCTACTACATAGACATTACCATCTTTATCTATAGCAAGATTCCTTGCGAAATCATCTCCACTACCGCCTAAGAAGGTGGAGTAAAGAAGAATAGTGCCATCAGGCCCTAGTTTTGCAATAAATGCATCACCAAAATCAATCACAGGTTCATCAGTCCTAGAACCTTGAAATTTTTCCTCGAAGGCTCCTAGTGTAACAGGGAAATTAGGAGAATTAGTAAGACCTGTAACGTAGGCATTACCTTCATCATCTACAGCAATTCCTTGAACTTCGTTATCTCCTATTACTCTGCCATTTACAGCAAACCTAGAGCCATTTAAGAAGGTTGAGTAGATAAGCTTTGAACCATCGGCATTTAGCTTAGCTACAAATCCTGCATCCTCATCGAATTCGGTTTCGGTTAGAAATTCTACCTGAAAGGCTCCTAAAGTAACAGGAAAGTCACGGGAGGTAGTCTCTCCACCGACATATGCATTACCCATCTTGTCAATGGCAATAGTATTGGCCTCATCATCACCGCTGCCGCCTATAAAGGTAGAGTAAATGAGGGCAGAGCCATCGGAATTTAATTTTGTTACAAAGACATCATCACCATTGCCAGCATAAATCTCTTGAAAAGCTCCTAAAGTGGTGGGGAAATCTGGAGAAGCAGTTTCCCCAGTGATATAGGCATTGCCCATATCATCAACTGCGATATCAAGAGCTTCATCATCCTCGCTCCCACCTAAGAATGTTGAATATATAAGACTAGACCCATCTGTACTTAATTTTGCTACAAATACGGAATCCACAGTATTTTGCTGAAGCTTCATCCCCTCATCCTCATCAGGTGGTTCAACGGGATTAAAAAAGCTTGGAAAATCTTCTTGAAAAGCACCTAGAGTTATTGGAAAGTCTGGAGAAGCAGTTTCTCCAGCCACATAAGCATTACCATATATATCTACAGCAATTCCCGTGCCCTCATCGTCATTACTTCCCCCTAAAAATGTGGAGTATATTAGCTGTGACCCATCTGGGCTTAGTTTTGCTGCAAAGGCCGATGAGGAATCCATACCAGGAAAATCTTCTTGGAAAGCACCTAAGGTTACAGGAAAATCTGAAGAACTAGTTTCACCAGTGACATATGCATTGCCCATGCTGTCTATGGCAATACTTCTAGCTTCATCACTCATGCTGCCTCCAAGGAAGGTTGAGTAAATAAGACCTGAACCGTCGGAATTCAATTTAGTTATATAGGCTGTTGTATTAAAATCCTCTCTATTAAATGATACCTCTTGAAAAGCACCTAATGTTACTGGATAGCTTGGAGAAACAGTTCCTCCAGCTACATAAACATTACCTTCTTTGTCTACAGCAATGCCAAGCTTGTTAGCCTCGTTAGTACCAACATCTAGAACTAAACCTCCCAAGAATGTAGAGAAAACTAGTCCTGGGTCTATAATAAGAGAATAGCTAGGAAGGTAATCTTCTAGGAGTTCAAAACTGAAATACTCCCCACCATCTTTTTGTTTCTTTATTTTAAAAATACTCTCTACCATCACTCTTTTGTCTTGAACCTCTTGATAGCTTATGGGACTCTCGTCTATTAGTATACCTAGCTCATTATGAACTTGAAGATTGCCCTTATCATCTAGTGATATACCTTTTGAGCCCCTATAGGTAAGCTTGATATCCTCTATAGATGCCCCGGGATGTAGTATGAGATCATACTTTAGGGCATTGTCCTTACTATAGAATACTAAGTCTATATCCTTCCACAGTTCTCTATATATAATCTTTTCATAGATAGGTAGGTCTGTAATCCATTTAGATTTATCCTTACCTGCGAAATAGTTAATCTTTCCAGAAGCTTTACTCAAGCCTTCTATCTTTACATCTGGGTTTGCATGTAAAAATTGTAGAGCCAATGTGACTCCTTTCTTTTCATTAGTTGTTTGTGAAGAAAAGCTTAAAGCAGCTTCTTGTGGAGTAAAATAAAACTCATAGCTGTTTCCTTTCAGATAAAATTTAGCCTTTGTATCTATTTGACCTTTATTTGGAATAAAATTTAGTGGGATAGCTGTGTAAGATTTATTAATAGTTTCATTAGTACCTATTTTGTTCATTCTAATCGGCACTATCTATTCACCTCCATGATTTTGCTACAATAGGAATTTATTTTTATACCTATTTCTATAAATATAATATTCAATTATATGTATTTTGACATTACAGTATGAAGATAAAGGCTTTTAAACCTTAACTAATTATAAAAGCGTATATCCATATAGATGTGTGACTGAGAAGTTTTACTTTTTTTATTTTGCTGTGAGCTGTCAGCCGTTAGCTAAATAGTCATTGTAGTTTTGCTCTGCGAAATATTTCTAAAAAAGGTTAAGTTTCGGGGTCACACATCTATAAGTTTATTGCACAAGTCTAGCATTAAATGCATAATCTGTAATGAAGAAGAAAGGTAGCTTTTTAAAAGCTAATTTCAAATATTCAAAACCTGCTCTAATGTATAAAGATGTAATGAAGGAGGAGAGAGAATGAGAGATTATAAGGAAATGATGAGATACAGGATAGATGAACTTGATAGAAGAAGAGAACAAATGAGTAAAAGAATGGATGAAAGAATCAAACATATGGACATGAGAAACGAGGATATGCTTAAAAGATTTGAAGAAATGTTAAAGATGAGAGGCGTAAATGAAGATGAAATAAGGAAGCTAGTGGATGAAAGAATGAAGGAAAACCAAAATAGAAAAGCTGATATGATAATGATGATGGAAGAGAGAATAAAGGAATTAGATAGAAGAAAAGAAGTCCTTTTTAAAGACTTTGGGGAAGTAACAGAAGAAGAATAAGTGGAAAAATAGCTAACAGCAAAAAAAAAGAAAGTGACACTTTGAAATAGTACTTCTATATGGAATCAATAGATTAATATCTGTGTAAGCTTCAATAATAATTTTTTTGAAGTATGCACAGATTATTTTTTGAAAAAATATCCATAAAAAGATATAGCTTTAATTAGTACAAGTCTGTATAATAGTACTTGTGTGCTCTAATATTAATTAACCCCTTGTGCTAGTTCATGCAGCCGGGGGTATTTGATATTTCCTTTTCGTTCATGCTATGAACCTGTTTTTCTTATATTTTGTAGGTTAAAAC
>JANQEZ010000357.1 GCA_028278115.1 Clostridia bacterium | reverse complement strand
AAACTACAACTTATACACACCCCAAAATGCCCAGAATCATCGCATATTTGGGTCATGTATAAGTTAAGTTTTACTCTAAAAACCCTATATAGATGTGTGGTTTAGAAGTTTTACTTTCAATGTTTTGCTGTGAGCCGTTAGCTATTAGCCAAATTAAGGATTTTATTTTTGTCTTACGAAATATTTCAAAAAAAGTTTAAGTTTCAGGGTCATACATCTATAATAGGTGTTTCATATATCATTAAGTGATGGCACATAAGCTCTGATATGCTCTTTAATCAAGCAAAAAAGAAGACAGATTTTAAGATGCTTTACATCTATTGTAATAGCTATGCACTCAATAGATTCCATCTAAATAACCTATCTCCTTATTTATTATATCTCCGATTCAAATATCCAATCCGAACATTGATTTTAAGCTTTTTAATCCTTAACTTTTTAAGATAATTAAATCTTAAGCTTTAGCCTCAATTTTGCAAGCATATCCTCAGTCATTGATGAAAGGTCATATTTGGGATTCCATCCCCACTCTTCTCTAGCGGCCCTATCATCTAGGGAATTTGGCCATGATTCTGCAATTCTTTGTTTAATGGGGTCAACATCATATTCTAGTGTGAACTCTGGTATATGTTTTTTTATCTCTTTATATATGTCTTCTGGAGCAAAGCTCATGGCAGTTATATTAAAGGCGTTTCTATGCTTTAATTTAGATGGGTCTGCCTCCATTAAATTGATTATGGCGTCTAAAGCGTCTGGCATATACATCATATCCATTTTAGTTCCCTCTTTAATATTGGATACAAATTTTTTAGATTTTAAGGCTTCATAATATATATGTACTGCATAATCTGTTGTCCCTCCGCCGGGTAGAGCCTTATAGGAAATCAATCCCGGAAACCTAACTCCCCTTGTATCAACGCCAAATCTTTCATAATAATAATCACATAAAAGCTCCCCTGCAACCTTAGAAACCCCGTATATAGTAGTAGGTCTTTGTATGGTGTCTTGTGGGGTTTGGTCGGGAGGGGTACTAGGCCCAAATGCTGCTATTGAGCTTGGTGTGAAAATTGCACACTCCTTTTCTCTTGCTATTTCCAATATATTATAGAGTCCATTCATATTTACATCCCAAAGAAGATGTGGCTTTTCCTCTCCTACTGCTGAAAGAACAGCCGCTAAATGCACTATCCCATCAATCTTATATTTACTTACGACCTGAGAAATTTGTCTTAAATTTAAAACGTCAACAATCTCAAAAGGTCCCGAGCCCGTTACTTCCTCACTACCAGCTTCTCTATCGTCTTTACTACTAGCTATAACATTGCTGTCTCCATAGATTTCCCTCAACTTTAAAACTATCTCAGAGCCAATCTGCCCCAATGCTCCTGTAACTAATATCTTTTTCATTAAACCACCTCACATTAAACTTGATTAGATTTACCTAAAGAAATTCTAAGGCTATTCATGCCTTTAAATTTCCCATATTAATATACTTTTTTACCCAAAATATAAATACCCTAATCCATAATCTTTTATCATTTTTTGAAAAGTATTAGTAATTTGCTCCTATACAAATATTTATAAACCTAATTTACACATGAGGTGCTTAGTGGAGAATTGGGCTTATTAGTCACACATAGACATACAGCTTACTTATTCTATCAGTATTCAATAGTTGCTTGATCTATGATTTTCACCTCTGGTACAGTTGATAAATCCTTCATTAAATTTAAAAGTGCCCTATCTTTATTTTTTGCCTCAATCATAGCATCAAAGTCTGCATCTAATACCTTTGCTTTATTAAGGAATTTCAAAAGTGCTTTAGCCTCTATATCATCTGCATGGCTTCTAAAGCTCTTATCATCCTTAGGGCTAGAAATATGGATTTTAGGTGGAACAGATTCATGCATCCATGTTTCAAAAATTTCTTCTAATAAATCCAATAAGTCCTCACCATTGTTATTACACCAGTGATGATGTATATCTAAAACCATTGGTACTTTTAACTTTTTACATATATTTAAGACCTCTAGTGCTGTATATGTTTTATCATCATTTTCTAGTATTATTATGTTTTTCAAATGCTGGGGCAATGCTTTAAAATTGGACACAAATCTTTCAATTGCCTTATCTTTATTTTTATAGCCCCCACCAATATGCAAGACTAATTTTGCCGAAGAATCAAGCTCCATCCCCTTAAATACCTTATAGTGATACTCAAGGTCCTTTAAGGATGCACTGAGAACCTCTTCTCTCGGTGAATTTAGCAACGTGAAATGATCTGGGTGTGCACTTATTCTAAATCTATTTTCCTTAGCATATTCTCCCAGAGACTTTAAGTCATCCCTGACGTCTTCAAACCAATCCCACTCATCAGTAATGGAGTGGGTTGCTAGGGGAATCAACTTTGATGTCAATCTATAAACCTTTATATCATGGGCCTTATTGTGGTAAAAAAGTCTTTGGGTATTTTGGATATTGGCCTTGGCAATAGACCGTAGTTTAAATAATTTAGCTTCTTTATCTTCAATTTTTTCTAAGCTCTTTACTGTTACTGTCTTTGATGGTGAACAATCTTTAATAATCGTAGACATAGCCACATATCCTAAGTTTATCCTCATTATATCACCTACTTACTTTTGGTATATATAATATTTTTACCCATTACTAGGGGAAATTATTTGCTTTTACAAATTCCCTGTAAAGACTTTTTAATTTAAAGCGATAAAAAAAAGAACCCCATCTGGGATTCTTACAGATTGTTGACAAAGTCAACAAGATGACAGGCTGCCCCGAAATCCGAAGTTCGAGGCGTGCTGAAAGTGAGAGGTCGCAGCGTATAAAGAAATAC
>JANQEZ010000355.1 GCA_028278115.1 Clostridia bacterium | reverse complement strand
GTATTTCTTTATACGCTGCGACCTCTCACTTTCAGCACGCCTCGAACTTCGGATTTCTCAAAAGCCTGTCATCTTGTTGACTTTGTCAACAATCTGAAAGATAAACGCTTTTATCTTTATATTTAATTTTGTCAAGTTAGTACTTTGCTATTTTCTCATTTAACAAAAATGAGCAGGCTTAAATGATTTTATACCATTTTCCTCTGCTCTTTTCTCCTTGACATAGGGTTTACAAATATCCTTATGCCACCTCAATTTCTCCTTCTTTAAGCAATTTAATAAATATTTCCACAAGACCTGGGTCAAACTGAGTTCCACTGAACTTTCTAAGTTCAACAAGGGCCTCCTCTGTACTAAGGGCTTTACAATAAGGTCTATCGGTGGTCATGGCATCAAATGCATCTACTATGCATAAACACCTTCCCTCAATGGGTATATTCTCACCCTTTATCCCCCTTGGATATCCTTTTCCATCATATCTCTCATGGTGACTCATAATTGCAGGAATCACCTTAATTAAATTGGGGATATGTTTTATAATGGTAATTGATATATCTACATGCTTTTTCATGATTTCATATTCTTTTTTCGTCAATTTTTCTGCCTTTGTCAAAATACTCTCTGGCACTCCTATTTTACCTATATCATGGAGTAAGCCTGCATTTCTAACAATATCAATTTTTTCCTTATCAAAGCCAGCTCCTTTAGCCAATTTTACTGCATACCTTGAAACATTTTCAGAGTGACCATAGGTATAATGATCCTTGGCATCTATTGTCGCTGCAAGAGCATATATTGCCGAAAGGTAGGCTGACTCTATATTATTTTGCATTTTCTCCATATCATAATGGTCATTTAAAAAATCATTTTTCCTATCTTTCCTATTGCACAGTACACTTTGGTTTCTTCCGTTATGCTTTGCAATATACATGGCTTTATCTGCACTATCTAAAACTTCTTTTGCTACTTTTCCGTCCCTTGGATAGCTTGCGACACCTGCACTTATGGTAAGGAATTCATTATTTTTATTTGAATCACAAAAGACATGCTCTACCTCACCGCGTATACTTTCTATTATCTCTAAAGCCTCATTTCCATCCATATCAGGGAATAGTATTGCAAACTCTTCACCACCATATCTGGCTGCAATATCATTTTTTCTAATGCTTTTCATAAGAACATCTGCAATTTTCATCAAAGCTCTATCGCCAGCAGAATGACCGTGGATATCATTGTATAGCTTAAAAAGGTCTACATCAATCATAGCAATGGAAAATGTATCATGCTGGGTTTCACTTAGATATTCCTTAAGCCTTTCATGAAAATATCTGTGATTATAGAGCTTTGTCAAACCATCTGTATTGGCTTGCTTTTTGGCATTTTCATATATTTTAGCATTCTCAATTACCACTGCCACATTATTAACCAAGGTATACAAAAGGTCCATCTCTTGCTGGGAATAGGCTTCTCCATCTTTTCTTTCAGACAGGATAATCATTCCAATAAGCTCCTCTCTAAACCTTATTGGAACTATTAACTCCGTCTCAAGGCTATGAAGTTGCTTTTTCTCTACACTCCATAAGCCTGCGAAGAAGGATAGGCTTTCGATTTCTCCTATAGTTAAGAGATTCTTTTCATTTTTAAACCATTGGAGAATTGGATGGTCCTTTCTGTATATCATTTCTTTGCTTAGAGCTTCATCTATAGAAGAATAGTAAAGTTTATAGTTATTCTTTTCCTCTCGAAGCATTAAAGATACTTGACTTGGCTGAAGGCCCTTATTTACTACCTCTACCAATAACTGTGTAAGTTCATCTAGTTCAAGTATATTATTTATAATTTGACTAAAGTCCTTTAATATTTTTTGATGATTAAGCTTTTGTTTATAGAAAACTCTATCTATCCAATGCTGTAGTATGTTCTTTATTGGTTGAAAAATTAAAGCTAAAAGCACTGCCATTAATAGTGTCAAGGTAATATTGGAATATCCTAGCAACCTAATTAATACTTGCTGTGATGTGAAAATTGCTATTATATATACTCCAGATAAAATCAATGTATATACAGAGTAAGCTATACCCCTTTTAACGATTAATTTAATCTCTAAAAACCTATATCTATATATAGAATAGGCGATAAAAATTGCATTGATAGTATTAAAGGCTATATCAAATGGGTATCTTCCAAGGCTGGGTATAAGGTTGAGTAAGCCTCCTATAATAACCAATACAAGCCCTAATAAAATAAATTTTACTCGTCTAAATGGTATCTGTTTAGACTTAACCTTATTTAAAATATTAGTAAAGGAAAGGATTAAATAGCACATGCTCCATATCGCCATGAATGGTGCAAGGGGCCCTAGTGTATAGTAAAAATTATTATCTATTAAATATGCTTCCTTCATGATTAAGCCTGTAAAATTAAAAAATAAGAAAAAAACAGCACATATATATCCAGAAATAAGCTTGCCTAATTGGTTATTTGTTCCTGTTAGGACTAAGGTAAAATGATAAAAAACCACAGGCATCATTATCAATCCCAAGCAAAGTATACGATTCCAAAAAAGAGTGCTGGGGGGAAGATTTGTTTTCATTACAAAGGAGCCAAAGCTCCAGATTATCATAGCCACAATATAAAAGGCATAATATCTAGCTATCTTATTCCTTATAGAACCCAATAGTATAACTAATAAAATACAATAGCAAACAAAGCATATCAAGGGAATTAGAATTAGATATGAAAATCCTTGCACATTATCACCTCAGATTATTTATTATGCTGTCCCATTATGTCATATCTACTTCCATTGAATTGATAATTGTATTTTTATAATTTAACTCGTTGTGCTAGTAAATCACTCAAATGAGATATCAAAACCCCCTTAAGTATTGATAAACTAAAATTAATGATTTACTAGCACAA
>JANQEZ010000339.1 GCA_028278115.1 Clostridia bacterium | reverse complement strand
AGGAAATAATAGAGAATATATATTAAAAAATGAAAAAGATAAAGAGGAATATTTGAAAAAAGTAACGAAATAGATAGATAAGTATGGCGGGAAATTATATGCATATGTGATTATGGACAATCATTGTCATTTGCTTATAAATATATCAGGATTTGATAGAACAGGAGTTGGTTACAGACTTTTATAATTTTATAATTATAGCTCGGATTACAAAATTATAAAAGCTTGACCCTGTGAGCTTTATAAGTTAAACTGGGGGGAGCAGATATGAAGAAAAAAATAGTGACACTGCTTACTATTATGCTAGTATTTTTGTTATGCATTTGGTCCTTTGCTGAGCCCTTTGTGAAGGTTAAGGTTGATGGGGAATTTATTGATTTTGATATTCAACCTATAATAACTATTGGAGGAAGAGCTTTAGTGCCTGTTAGGTATATATTTGAAGCCCTGGGATTTCAGGTTGAATGGAATGGAGAGACTCGAAGGGTAATAGGAACAAAGGAGGACATCATAATAGAGCTACCAATAGGCAATAAAATGGCTACAAGAAATGGAGTTGAAATCGAACTTGATGTGCCTGCGACGATAGTAAATGGAAGAACAATGGTTCCTGTGAGATTTGTAGCTGAGAGTACCGACTTCTATGTTGCTTGGGAGGCAGATCAAAGGACTGTTACGATTTCCAGCGTTAAGGAAATCAAAGTACATTTTATAAATGTGGGACAAGCAGAGGCTATTTTTATTGACTGTGGCAATTATGATATTCTTATAGATGGTGGAAATGATGGTGATGGGCTAGAGGTTGTGGAGTATCTTAAAGACCTAAATACCGACGATATTGAAATACTGATAGCAACTAGTCCTCAAGAAGAGCACATTGGGGGACTGGATTATGTAATGGATGCTTTTACTGTAGAAAAAATAATAGATAATGGTTTTAATTCATCTAGCAAGGAATATATTGATTATTGGGATTCTGTTCAAGATGAGGATGCAGAGTATTTTAAGGGTGAATATAAGAGGTTTAATATAGGGCCAGAAATTATATTTGAGATTATAGGGTATGAAGATAGCTTTATTAGCAGTAGTAACAATTATTCTGTTGTATCTAAGCTCACATATAAGGATATAAGCTTTTTATTTACGGGAGATATGGATGAGTACGGAGAAAATAATATATTAAATAAAGGCCTTAAAGCCAACGTTTTAAAGGTTGGAGGTCATGGGGACAGAGCAGCCACATCATGGTCATTTTTAGAAAAGGTAAAGCCGGAAGCAGCAGTGATTAGTGCAGGGGAGAATAATGAATACGGATATCCACACGAGGAAACTTTAAAGAGGCTAAGAGGTCATAATGTAGATATATACGGAACTTGGTTATCGGGGGATATAATAATAGCTACAGATGGAACAAGCTACACAATAAATACCAATGAAGAAATAACAGACGAAGTAACAAGTCCTTCACCGGAATATTGAAAAAAGAATGGAATTTAAATTAGGGTTTTAATTACAAGGACTAGCCTACATTCTAATGGGGCTTCGACTGATAAAAAAGTAATTTTATAGAATACAAGCTAAAATATCCTATTTAATTAAATAGGATATTTTAGCTTGTATTCTATAAAATTACTTTTTTATCAGTCGAAGCCCCATTAGAATGTAGGCTAGTCCTTGTAATTAAAACCCTAATTTAAATTCCATTCTTTTTTCAATATTCCGGTGAAGGACTTGTTACTTCGTCTGTTATTTCTTCATTGGTATTTATTGTGTAGCTTGTTCCATCTGTAGCTATTATTATATCCCCCGATAACCAAGTTCCGTATATATCTACATTATGACCTCTTAGCCTCTTTAAAGTTTCCTCGTGTGGATATCCGTATTCATTATTCTCCCCTGCACTAATCACTGCTGCTTCCGGCTTTACCTTTTCTAAAAATGACCATGATGTGGCTGCTCTGTCCCCATGACCTCCAACCTTTAAAACGTTGGCTTTAAGGCCTTTATTTAATATATTATTTTCTCCGTACTCATCCATATCTCCCGTAAATAAAAAGCTTATATCCTTATATGTGAGCTTAGATACAACAGAATAATTGTTACTACTGCTAATAAAGCTATCTTCATACCCTATAATCTCAAATATAATTTCTGGCCCTATATTAAACCTCTTATATTCACCCTTAAAATACTCTGCATCCTCATCTTGAACAGAATCCCAATAATCAATATATTCCTTGCTAGATGAATTAAAACCATTATCTATTATTTTTTCTACAGTAAAAGCATCCATTACATAATCCAGTCCCCCAATGTGCTCTTCTTGAGGACTAGTTGCTATCAGTATTTCAATATCGTCGGTATTTAGGTCTTTAAGATACTCCACAACCTCTAGCCCATCACCATCATTTCCACCATCTATAAGAATATCATAATTGCCACAGTCAATAAAAATAGCCTCTGCTTGTCCCACATTTATAAAATGTACTTTGATTTCCTTAACGCTGGAAATCGTAACAGTCCTTTGATCTGCCTCCCAAGCAACATAGAAGTCGGTACTCTCAGCTACAAATCTCACAGGAACCATTGTTCTTCCATTTACTATCGTCGCAGGCACATCAAGTTCGATTTCAACTCCATTTCTTGTAGCCATTTTATTGCCTATTGGTAGCTCTATTATGATGTCCTCCTTTGTTCCTATTACCCTTCGAGTCTCTCCATTCCATTCAACCTGAAATCCCAGGGCTTCAAATATATACCTAACAGGCACTAAAGCTCTTCCTCCAATAGTTATTATAGGTTGAATATCAAAATCAATAAATTCCCCATCAACCTTAACCTTCACAAAGGGCTCAGCAAAGGACCAAATGCATAACAAAAATACTAGCATAATAGTAAGCAGTGTCACTATTTTTTTCTTCATATCTGCTCCCCCCAGTTTAACTTATAAAGCTCACAGGGTCAAGCTTTTATAATTTTGTAATCCGAGCTATAATTATAAAATTATAAAAGTCTGTAACCAACTCCTGTTCTATCAAATCCTGATATATTTATAAGCAAATGACAATGATTGTCCATAATCACATATGCATATAATTTCCCGCCATACTTATCTATCTATTTCGTTACTTTTTTCAAATATTCCTCTTTATCTTTTTCATTTTTTAATATATATTCTCTATTATTTCCT
>JANQEZ010000084.1 GCA_028278115.1 Clostridia bacterium | reverse complement strand
TGTGACAAGAAATAGGATAATTATACAAATTGCTACACAGTTTGTATAATGATACAATTAAAATGTCGGGACCATAGTCAATTCATCATTTAATTTTTTCAAGTACAATTATGAACAAAAAATAATAGAAATATTAATGATAAATAAAAAAGGGGGAGTATAGTTTGTTAAACATAAACAATATATTTGGTAGTTTAAATCCATTAGCTATTGTAATAATAGCTGCAATAGTTACAATATTCATCACAGCCTTAGTAGCCTCTTTAGTTATTAGGAAAAAATATTTTTCACTTCTTTGGGATATACAGGATGAAGAAAATAGAGAAGCTACAATCTTTGAAAGAAAAGTATTAAATTACATTATAGATGATTATAAAATGGCTGCTAAGTCCAAGATTGAACAGATAAATACTCAAGCTATTATTGAGAAAAATTTTAACAGCCAGTTAAAATCTCTATACTTAGGTGAGAAATTTATAAAAAGAGCAGTCTCCCTTATGATTGTATTGGGACTCTTAGGAACATTCTATGGACTGACATTATCTATTGGTGAATTGGTTAGAACATTGGCTGCCAGTGGAGGAATTGATGTATTAGACAGTATGGATTCAGTAATCGCAGGACTTATAAGCTCTGTTAGGGGTATGTCGGTTGCCTTTGTGACATCATTATTTGGTATAGCCAGTTCAATTCTTTTAACTATCGTAAATATATTTTTTAGCGTTGAAGACGTTAGAGAGTCAGTTATGGTAGAGATGGAAGGATATCTTGACAATACATTAGCCAAAGATTTAGAAAGCAAAATAGAAACACCTGAAGAAATCATAAAGAATGAGCTTATATCAAGCCTTCACGACTTTAATACAAATCTCGAGCAAAGTATGAAGGAAATAACCGAAGTCTTGAGCTTCAGATTTGCCTCGGCAACCAGTGGTATTGAACAATTCTCTGAATCTTTACTTAGAAGTGTTGAAAGGTTTGATAATTCACTGCAGACATTTGCCGAAAATACGCGTGATTTTTCAGAGTTTAACCATCATTTGAAAACCAATATCCAAAGAATGAATGTGAGCTTTAATGATTTTACAGAGGATTTAAAGCAGAACACTCAAGAGATAGCTGTTGGCTTGCAAATAGAGAGCTTAGCTAAATCCGTTAATGACTTAGCTACTAAAATTGATAAATAACCTCTTTTCATTTTTGCGGTAACAGGTACACAATACTAATATATAGCGTAGAAAATGTGAAAGGAGGGAGAATATGAAACTTCGTAGAAGAAATTTTAAAAAAGATGGAGAGACAGAAAATTTTTGGCCTGCGTTTACCGATATGATTTCTACAATAGCATTGATTCTATTCTTCCTTATGCTATTGGCATATATACAGAATATTATTACTGGAAAGAATTTCGAGTTTGCTAAAAAGCAGCTCATTGATACAGAAAAAAGACTTGAAGAATCAATGGCTGAAATAAGCAGAGCAGAAGACACCCTTAGATTATTAAAGGACGAGCTTGAAGATACAAAGGCAGAGATAGAGGATGGAGAAATAGCTTTAAAGCTGTCAGAAAAACAAATTGATGAACAAAGACAGATTATAGCTGAAAGCAATAGAGAACTAGGAGAGCTAAGGTCGAAGCTCCAAGGGGTTGCTGTGCTAAGACTCGATGTCCTAAGAAAAGTTAAAAACTCTGTTGAACAGGAGCTTGGAGAGACAAATGATGAAGGGGAAGAGCTTGTACTGATAAGTGACAATGGGAATATCATCATTAACGAGGGACTGGTTTTCGATTTTGGGTCTGCTCAGCTTAAAGCTGAAGGAAAAGACCTGTTGATACAGCTTGCCCAAGCCTTTGAAAGGGTTTTAGATGATGAAAGCATCAGAGCAAATATTGATGCAATAAACATACAAGGTCATACCGACAGCATTGGCTCTGCAGAATCGAATAGAGAGTTATCGGCAGATAGATCAAGGGCAGTTGTTGATTACCTGATGACTTCAAATAGTAATTTAGAAGGCAAGTTTGGACGCTACTTTGTAGCAAGTGCCTATTCTGAGTTTAGACCTTTAGCAGCTGAAACATCTGAAGCTGCCCAGGCTAGAAATAGAAGAATTGAGATTTCAATTATACTTAAGGATTCACATATACAAAATGTTATTGATGACTATTTAAAAGAATCCTTAGATGCATTAAATCTAGGCGATGATAACTAAAATAGGATAAAGGGTTTTGTAGCTCAAAGTTCCAAGTTCCAAGTTCCAAGTATTAGGGTCTATCTAACAGGCTTTAAAAGAAGATGATTAAATTTAATATTTTACTGGAGATGGTTTTAAGATTCTTTTTAAGGATTTATGCTAAGCAATTTCAGCTATACAATTTCTTGCAAAAAAAGTAGGCTAGGTAAAATTACCTAGCCGATTTTTTATAGCTGAATCAAAGTAAACTCAAGCCTTACAAGCCAAATTAAAACTATTACCAGTAAAATATTAGTCTCAAACTATCTTCTTCTAAAACCCATCAGAAAGACCCTAATACTTGTAACTTGTAACTTGCACCTCGCACCTGTACCCTAATACATCATATTATTAGTATGCATTCTTACCTCAGCCTGTGCTTCCTCAGAGGTTTTTAATCTACCATGACCAGTTGTATTAGTATAAGAACCAGTAGAACTAGTCATTCCAGTACCTACTGAATTCGTATTACCTGAATATGTGCCCATTCTTTTTTTTGCCTCTTGAATTTCATATTGCTTCATATTATTATTAGTCATTTTAAAACCTCCATAAAATTTTAGTATGTTGATAAAAAAGAAATTTAAAAAATGTAATTCATCTAAAGATAAACGCTTTTAAGCCTTAATTAATTTTTCAAAGAAAATAATGAATGCTTCTACATTTTTTTCTTTGGAAATATTAAATTATAAAAGCGTTTATCCATAGTTATATTAATTTGAAGATTTATAAACTTTACTTAAAATTCAACATTTAAGCAAAGCTTATAATAATTCTACTTACCTTGTGCTTAGAGAAAACCATGAAAAACCTTCATCTTTTCCGTTAAGCGGTAAGCTAGAGAATTAAAGATTTTTAATTTCTT
>JANQEZ010000321.1 GCA_028278115.1 Clostridia bacterium | reverse complement strand
ATATTTGAAGTTATTTGTCTTGTCATTTATACACCTCCTGTTAATAATATGCCAATAGATTGAGTGGTGTCGATTCTATTAGCTCAATGCTTTTTTCTTTGATTTCATTAATGTGAATCTACGTATTATACGATTATCAAAAATCAACTCTATATTTTCATTTACAACTGTTTCTGCAACTATTTTGATTAGTTTATAATCTACCTTTCCTGTTCCTCTCCATTTGAATTTATATAGCTCTGTACCTTAGATACTAAGTCAGGGTTTGTCGGCTGTTTGTTTGAATCTATGATGACTATTTTTACTGTGTTATCACCATTCCATAGGGGTATAATTTTTAAATCCCCTACTCCGCTAACTTCCTTAGTTCAATTTATATAATGATAATCGTAGCTTCCAACTACATTACTCAGCATAGAATTCTGTATTATTTCTCTATCCTCTGTCATCAGTAAATTCACCTCCTACTCTTTGTCATACATCCATATCAATTAACTCCAAATCCCGGTAGTTCATTTTGGCTCCGGTCTCAAAGCTATTATCTTAGACTTGTTGAAGGCAATATTTGCTCAAAGGTGTAATTTCCCTTCTCAGCTTCTTCTTTACCTTCTCCTCTGATGAGTAGCATTTTATTTCGGACTTGCCTAACCATACTTCAGCATTCTTTAAATTAAATATAAGCTCAGCTAGCTCTTTTGGGTCAAGACTGGCCCTTTGATCTGTGCCCCACATATTTTTATCTAGGGTTATATGTCTTTCTAAAACCTCTGCACCAAGGGTTCTGGCAATAACAGTAGGTAAAATTCCTTCTTCATGTCCACTATAACCCACCTTATATCTTGGAAACATCTCTTTTAATTTCTTTATGGTATTTAAGTCTAGTTCATCCTCTGCAGCGGGATAGCTGCTATTACAGTGCATTATGGTCAAATCAAAGCCTTCAAGAGCTTTTATAGCTTCACATACCTCTTCTTTACTACTCATTCCCGTTGACATTATGACGGGAATACTGTATTTTTTTATCTCCTTTAGCAGTTCAATATCTGTTATGCATGCACTGGGTATCTTCACAAAGGGAATTTCGTATTGAGTTATAAATCTCAAGCTGTCAATATCCCAAACAGATGCACTCCACTTTATATCTAACTTCTTGCAATATTCATCTATTTTATCGTATTCTTCTTTTCCAAATTCCAGTCTTTTCTTATACTCAAAATAGGTCATTTCGCCCCATGGGGTATCTCTATTTACATTTCTTTGACTTTTAGGAATACATTTATTTAGGTTTCTTTTTTGAAATTTTACTACATCTGCTCCGGATTCCTTGGCAATATCAATAAGCTTCATAGCAATATCAAGGCTTCCATTATGATTTATTCCAATTTCGGCTATAAACATAGTTACGCTCCTTTTCCATGATTAGAGTAAATATATAGATTGAAGTCAAAGCTTTAATTTACTTCCCATTCTATATATGCGATTAATATATTCTAATTTTATTTCTCTGTCTTTTATATCAATAATATTTACTCTAAATCCATTACATTGTACATTCTATCTCCTATATAAATATCAGCACTTGGTTTTCCAAAAATCAAATCATGATATTTTACTCCCCATTCTTTGAATTGAAGCTCTGTGACTTCCCTCCAGTTTTTACCTGTTTCATAACCTCTAGCTGTGAAATAGACTATTGTATTGTCTGCATCATATAATCTGTTATATTTTTTGATTCTTTCTATAATTGGTTTAGCTTTATTGTAATCAATACATTCCTTTGGAAGGTCACATATCGTTCCATCTATGTCTATTACATATTTCTTTTTATGTTTGAATTTTGCATATTCATAGTCTTCTAGTGTATCTATGTCAATTGTTTCTTCCTTTGGAACAGGTATTAAAAAATGACCCTTCTTTAGCATCAGGCCATCCTTAAAAAACTTCTCTTTATTAAAAATATGAAAGCAGTGGGCAGCTTCCCAAATGGAATCTATTTCCTTTGTGGTTAATCTTTCATAGTTAATATCATTTAAATTCTCTCCTGATTCATTAAATAACCAATTCTGAATCGATTTAACACTTGTGGCATAATCATGGTCCGATTTTTCAAACTTCTCTAGGGCTTCTATAATAGTGTCTTTACTCAAAAAACTAAGGCAAGGATTTAGGAACATCAAGTGTGTATCTTTAACATCCTTTAAATCCTTGAAGATAAATTGTAGCGGTCCTTCTGCATCAGCGGTCTTCTTACTTCTTTTTATTATTTTTATTTTAGAATATTTCTTAGCAATTTCGATTAATTCCTTATCATAGCAAAGGACATACTTGTTATATTTATCTGGCAGCTCATTAAGCTTTTTACAAGCTATTTCCCATAAACAAGATTCTCCAAGGGGAAGTATAAGCTTTTGGGGTAGTCTCTCTGACGAAAGCCTTCCCGGTATAAATATTCCTAATTTCATAATTTTCCTCCTTACTCATATACTATTCCAGGTTCATCTCTAGTATATCTTCCTTGATTTTTTTGACAGTATTTACATGGCTTAAGATAATTGAAATCTAAATTATATGCGGCATCCCTTATTTCTCTAGCTTTTTGAGAGAAATATATCTCCTCTATGTCGTTATCCTTTAAATTACCTAATATAAATTCTTTATGACTGGGATTATCACTTCTCAAATGACAGCATGGCATTACATTGCCATTATAATCTATACCTATAAAGTATTTGGGTTCATAGCATGGCTTAATTCTCTTCTCTTTAGACCATTCTTTAAGACTTCCACCCCTGTCTTCTATTGAGGCTCTTTTTAGCCAATTAGTGACGTACAATATATTCATATTTTTAAACTTACCATATATATATTCTTCATTTATTTTTGTAATAGACACCCCTGAGTCAAGAAGCTTCTTCATGGCTTTTTTAGGCTCTATACCGTCATAGTCCATTACTGTCAGTTCATCTATCTTCAGTCCCATCAAATTTTCTTTAGATAGAAAGTCCCCATTAGTATTTGATACTAATTTTACACCTGGGAGAATTGCCTTTGCCATCTTAACCCTTTTTCTAAAAAGGTCTGGAGAGGACATTGGTTCATTGTATCTTGAATAGGATATTGTTCCGTTAAAATTATGCTTCTTTAAATCCCTTAAGATTTTTTCATATACTTCTTTATCCATTTCTTCATACTGATTTCTATCTATAAACTTATTTGGACACCAACTGCACTTTCTATTACAATAGCTATGGATTTCTATTTCCACTAAACGAATATCTTTTGGCATATAAACTCTCTCCTCAAGTATAGCAATTTAAAATGTGTGACTTAGAAGCTTAACTTTTTAAATACTTCTTAATTAGAGCCACGATTCCTATTCGACCCATAGCGAAAAAATTGAAAGTAAAACTTCTCAATCACACATAGATATTTTACTGACTTTTATGGCATTTTAGCTGATTACCATTTCTTCTAAAATATCACTTACAGTGTTTATAAAATTGTTCTTTGTATATTCATTTTCTTCTATCATATTTCTTCCTATTTGTATGCATACTGGAGAGATGAACTTATTCATATATAAATTAATCTTATCTAAATCGTAGTTTACATTTCCATGTACATCCTTGTAATTACCACTGAACACACATTGTGTACTAAGTTCTGTTTCTATATAGTTAAAGCCTAATATCTCATCTATTTCAGTTCCATCTACTATATCTTTGATAGGATGAATCAGCTCTATTTCCAATTGACTCATAATATCTTTATAGGCTTGCAGAACCTCCGGCAGTTGATTTATTTTGCAGCCGCCATCATGACTTCCTCTCTCTCCAGAAATGATTTTTTTCCCAAGTCTATAGGCTATAGGGGCTCTTAGAGTGTGAAAGTAGGCATGGCAGCCTATACATGGAGTATAAAACCCAAAGTCTTTATTTAGAGTATGAATAAACCTTCCATTAATGGCATACCATAAATCGGGTCTGCTGTACTGAACCAAAGGTAATAATGTTTTCTCATCGCCATATAAATCCTTTATTCTTTGAACCATCAGATTATAGTTTTCCATTATATTATCATGATCTCCATATTCTATGCCTCCAAGAGAAGCTATGGGGAGTATTGTATTTATATCATTCCTTTCAAAGGCTTTTACTATTGCAGCTGTGCTGTCACGACCTGCTACTTCTCCTATAGCTGTGTCCTGGGGTAATGAGCTTACCATGCTTTCAATATCAGTTAGTGAAACATTCTTTAAAATCATATTTACCTTCTCCTTTAATCCATTTTTCCCATTCCCCATAGTCATTCATAAACCTGCTCATCTCTAAAACTTCCTTCATTAGATACCCTTTGTCAAGCTTATACTGGTACATAATTGACTTCATCGCATCGGATGTAGATGTCAGGAGCTTATAATAAGGCAGATATTTATCTAGAGTTATGAGGCTTATTCCGTTTCCTATATCCATCTCTTCTTTAATATCTATATAATAAAACCTTTCTCTTTTAAGATAATTTAAGAAGTACATTTTTCCTGGTTGAGGAAGTTTAATATGATTGTCAAAATGATCTCTTTTCATTTCTAATTTTTTCCTTGATGCCTTTAAAAATTTAGGCACCACAAAGACCATTATTTTTTTCTCTTCATTCCATTTCCCCTGCTTTATTAATGTATGAATGGCATCCGTTCTATGGTTTCCAACGTATACTTCATAATGACCTTCAAATGGGTTTTCAAATACAATTATCGGGTTAAAATACCCTGTATTCATTAATTCTTCCATCATTATTTCTTTTTCTTTTTCGCTATCCCATTTCCAATGTTTCTCTACAACCTTAATATCCAATGGCTCTATCCATTTGCACTGAAAAAACTTTAGTGCTTCTTTAAGGTTATAATTATAAAACATTCTATACACTTTAATAATTTTATCTATATCGTATTCCCTTGTATTTTTATTATAGAAACCATACGGCTCTAAAATACTTAGGTTTTTTATCCTTCCATACATATATAAGACCTCCCATCACATATTAGAAAAAATATATCCTTCTATTATACACATAGTCTAATTCCGTATTTTCTAATATATCTATTACATAACCTGCTCCATGATTGAAATAAAATGATATTGTATTCATCTTCTCTTCATCCTTACTTTTCATGATCTTGTAGTTTAAAGCTCTGATCATTTAAGCCGGGTATGGTACTGAACTGTACATTCCTAATTTTTTGACAGTGCCTACAGTTACCGGGATATCTCTGCCAATCTCCACTTATCATCAGCTTTTTAAACACTTCTGCTTTATCTGAATTCAGTATATTAACTAAGTTATCTTCATAAACATTGCCCCATATATACTCATTATGGTCGGGATTATCACTTCTAAAGTGGCAGCATGGAACTACATTGCCATTATAATCTATGGATACATATAAGCTCGGTTCTATACAGGGCACTTGTCTTCTCTCCTTCTTATTTCTCCACTGCATTTTTATATCTATATCTTCATGCTTGTAGTATATATCTTCATCTAAAAAACTGGCTCTATCCTCAAGCATTGCGTTAAGGGGCCAGTCAACTTCACAGTTTACTCTGCCTATATTCTTATGTACTCCAACGATTTTCTTATTTAATTCATCTATATTTATTATTACAACTCCAAGTTCTTTAAGTCTATTCTCCCAGTAGGTTAATCCTTTACAGTCGTAATCCATTATATTCAGCTTATCTAAGCATAGTCCATCGAGCGCTTCTTTAGTTAGGTAGTCACCATTTGTATTTATTAAATAATCGGCTTTAGGCATAATCTCAAGGGCGCTGCTGAGTCTTTTCTTTAATAAATCTATATTGTACATTGGCTCACAAAATCTGTTGAATGATATATATTTTAAAACTCCCTTATGTTCCTTATAGTCAAAATTATTTTCCTTTAGCTCTCTTATTACCTTTAGAAATATCTCTTCGTCAAGCTCAATTGACTTATCTCTTTTAAATACAGTATTAGGACACCATGAACATTTTCTATTACACTTGCTTTGAAGCTCGATTTCTACTCTTTTTATATATTTCAGCATAGCTTTCCTCCTAGGTGATTATTTAGCATATATCCAAGTCTGTTTAAACTTATCTTCATTACTCCAGGATTTACAATAGTAAACATTTGGATAATATCCTGGCCTAATCCTATTGCAATACTGACACTGCAAAGGAAAGTTTGCCCAATCATTTGATACTATCCTTTTTCTTATTTTTTCAGTATTTTCGGAGCTATAGATAGCCACTAGGCTATCTGCCTTTATATTGCCCAGTACAAATTCTTTATGAAGGGGAATATCGCTCCTCATGTTATAGCATGGCATTACATTGCCATTACTTTCCACAGTAATCATATACATAGGCTCTACGCATGGGAGTTTTCTTCTCTCACCGTTCCTTATAAGCTCCATATTTCTTTTTTCTCCATCTACGCTACATTCTATATTTGTATCAACTGTTCCGCCTCTATTTTCTATTTTACAGTTCTCTGACCAATTAATTTTGCAGCAAACTTTTTTTATTTTAGAGGAGATACCAGTTATAATATCTCCTCCCGTACTAATATTTGTTATCATTACTCCAATCTTCTCTAAAAATCTCTTCCAATATTCTAAGCCTCTACAGTCATAGTCCATTATGTTTAAGGCATCAAGGTCTAACCTCGATGCCAAATCTTTAGTTAAATAGTCACCATTTGTATTGACCTCAAACCTTATGCCTATTGGTAATATTTCTCTAGCCTGCTCAACTCTCTTTATTAAAAGCGCTGGTCTTGTAAGGGGCTCATTATATCTAGTAAAGGTAAGTACCGGAGAATCCTTTGATGTACGCCATTTCCCAAACTTGTTATCCCTTAATTCCTCAAGTAGCTTTAAGTAAGCTTTTTCAGGTAATTCCTCATATTTTTCTCTTTTAAATTTATAGTTTGGACACCATTTGCAAGCTCGATTACAATAATTGTGGATTTCAATATCAACCTTTCTTATCTGGCTAAACACCTTTACTTCCTCCAGCCCTTGACTCTAACCATTTATTCCATTCATTTTCATCATTTATTATTTTGTTTGGCCTAATTATTCTTCCATTTTCTTCTCTAAATTTATATAGTATGTCTCTAAGCCAATGGGGGAATATCTGATTTGAATGCATAAATTCTGTATAGGTATATATTTGTTTTTGAACGATTTCATTATCCTCATCAACGAATATTGCTTCATCATCCTTCATTTGTGCCATTACGTTTTCCCTTACTTCCTCGCTTATATAAGCTTCAGTATCATAGATTCCAGCAAAGGGAAATCTTTGAAGTAATGGTTTTTCCAATGCTACCTGATTATCAACAAGCTTAAAGTCTCCATAATATCCATCAAGCTCCATGCATAGAAACTTTTTATCTTTAGGCCATTTTCCTTCAATTGCTGCCAGCTTTGCCGATATTACTCTATGATTTCCCTCATATGCGTATAAGAGTCCATCATCAGGAGATACAGCAGTTACTAGGGGCCAGTAGGTGCCATTTTCTAGAATGTCCAAAGCAAGCTTAGTTCTATCCCTTGCACTCTCTGCCAAGTAATCATCTTTAAAATAGGTAACCCATGACCTGTCGAGTATCCTAGTTCTAATATTGAGCTCATCTATTGTTTTCCAATTGAACTTTACCTTGTCTAAATTAAATGCATTTACCAAGTTGTAATTTAAATAGGTATCATAGAACTCGTATATTTTTTCCTCTGTGTACTTCTTCTGATGTTTTTGCTCATTATACAGCTTCATTCTATATATTTCTTTATTATAGAAATGCAGTCTTTGATTTGCTACATTTACTTTAAAAAAGTTATAGTTTTTAAAATGCTCTCTATACTCTCCATAATCTAGCTTTAAAACTCCTATTTGTTGCCTAGGAACGGTTTCAAGGTTTCCGTTCTTTAAATCCTGCTCTAAGTTGGTTTCTATAACATACCCTTGCAATTCTCCAGTATCATATAGAACTTCGCCAGTTGATTTAATGTAATATATTTTTCTTCCAATTTCTCTATGCATATATCTTCCCCCTTAACTTTATGGTGCTAATTCATAGGCATACCAATTTAGAGTTCCTCCAGCAGCCCCATTGGGTACCGTCAGGGAAAACCTGGTTGCATCCCAGATTCCAGACCAGTTTGCATGTAAACACTGAGTACTATTAGGATAAGTAAAAATCATGTTATAATATGATGTACCTGCGGTATATTCCCTTGGATATGTGGTAGACCATTGTGTACTATTAAATACCCAGAACCCATTTGTTCCTCTAATTACTATAAGCTTTGCCTGCCATCCCAAGGTTGCGGCAACTGTGGTTCCAGTTGTACTTCCGCTGGCATACCTTACTCCTGTTGAAATATTTCTTATCTTGGTTGCCATTGCGGCAAAGGTATCGCCCCCTGATGCAGTAACACCTTTGTCAGTAATGGCGGAAGCGACGGTGTTTTTCCCACTACTGACATTTGTAAAAAGCTCATTGATGGCCGTTACTAGATTTGTTTTCTCACCTGTTAACAATGTCCCTGATGCCTGCTTGCCATCGACAGTATCGGAATTTCCTCCATTTGCAGGCATAGTTCCCAATGATGATTTCAGACTTGCCAAGGTACATGGTCTAGCATAATTATCTACTCCATTTCCTACGGCATGCTGAACCAATATATAGTTTGGTAATGTTGTTGCACTTGTATATGCAGACCTTAATAATCTACAATGCACATCTCCAGCAGCATCTCTTTTTGCTATGGTATTGGCTGTAATTCCCGTTGATGGTACAGCTCCTTGGAGTCTATGGCTATCATATACTCTTTTGCTGGCATTGTATCTTGCTATTTGATATGCCGTGCCATTATAATCTGTATCTACGTGACACCCATCTACTGTATCTGCATCTAAGCCACTTCCAGCTCCGTCTACGGTTTTTATCTTTGCAAGTACATCTCCGGCAGTATAGGCACTGGTGTTTAGTTTTGCATTGGCAGCATTTAAAGCCTCTACTCCCTTATCATAGGCAGTCTTTGCAGCCTTTGATGAGGCTGCTGTAGCAGAACTTGTTGACGCTACACTATCACTTACTGCCCTTTGAGAAGATGGCTTTGCATTCCATGTGGCTTTCTCGGTATCGCTTACAAATCTATGGCTAATATCCTCGGTAATCATAGATGCAGCATGGGCACTAGGGTGAGTATAATTGTTAGCATTATCCTCTATGCCTGATAATTTATTCCTCTCTCCAGTTGTCATTACCTTTTTAGTTGCTGTCTCAGTTATCATATCGATAGAATGGGTTGAAGGATGCGCATAGTTATTTGCATTATCCTCTACTCCCAATAATTTTGTTCTCTCTATATCTGTCATTACCTTTTTAGTTGTAGTTTCAGTGACCATATCTAAGGTATGAGTTGAAGGATGTATATATTTATTTGCTTGTGCTTCTATTCCATCCATCTTTGCCTTATCTTCCTTTGACATTCTTCCATCTTGAAGAGCTGTTGCCTTCTGAGTTATTTCTAAATCAATTATGTCTACATTATCATTTAAGTCTTGTATATTAACAACATCTGTGCCACCAGGCTTTTTTAAATTAAGATTTAATGTATATTCCATGATTCCACCTCACTAATATTCTCGTATTTCATTCCATGTATATGCTTTAATCTGATCCCATGAGAAGACTTTTACATTATTCCACCATGAGTAGGTATACT
The DNA here is from genome assembly GCA_028278115.1 of Clostridia bacterium. GTDB lineage: Bacteria > Bacillota > Clostridia > Peptostreptococcales > Caminicellaceae > JANQEZ01. Next base: position 17,461 of record JANQEZ010000321.1, on the reverse strand, counting down.
CTATGCTATAGGCTAAATGTGCCGGTTTAATGGCTTCAATCATATCCATAAAATCCGGCATATTTGATGGTATTCCCTTGATACCTACAAATCTGATTATGAAAGAGTAATCGCTAAAATTCTCTGTTATTTTTACCTCAGCATTTGTAAATGCAAGTGCTGTATTTATAATCATTTCCTTTGTTACTGTTCCAGAACCTCTGAGCTTTGCAATAATTGTCTCTCTTCTGGTTTCATAGGTCTTGGAAATATCTGTTTCAATTCCATGCTCCTGTTCCCAGATATCAATTCCCCATGTTGCTGTGTTAACAGAGGCTTGCTTTAGAATTTCTTTATTGGCATAGTTAAGTCTTCCAATCTCCTCTGAAACAGCCCTCTGAAGACTATTCATTAGACCTGTTTTTCTATTGTAATATACAGGCAGTAATTCCATGAGCTTTGGAGCAGCTTCTCTTATTTCATCGTCGGTAAGATCATCCTGTCCGTATTGGATTCCTACATATTGTGTATCTCCATACATTTATTACACCCCCTTCAGATCATTCCAGGTTAATGCTCCTTTAGCCACATATAAATCATCGTGATTATGGGCAGCAGCCGGAAAAGCTATGGGTTTGTTTAATATTCCACTCCAGTCAACATTATCTGCATAGTCTGCTTTGCCATTGTTGTTGGTATCATAGATGCTTTTTATCATGTCACCACTGGCTTCACTTGTATTTACCAATAATACGTTGACACCACCAATACCAATATAAAGCCTCTTCGTGTCTGTAGTTATACCTAATTCTCCATCAGCCAGCACAATACTACTTAATTGGGTTTCGGTGCCTCTTCTTATCTTAATCAACACATTTCTTGACATTTCACCTCACCCCTTAAAATGTACCACCATCTACTTGAGAAATCGTTATTTTATTTCCATTGCTGCTATCTAGGACTATGCTTACTCCATCTACATCTGCATTAACTCCAGCTGCATCCACACTGATACCCTTACCAGCCTTGGCACTTACGGTATTTGCGGCTACAGAAACACCATTACCTGCTCCAACGGCTATACTTATGTTATCACCACTACCACCGCCGGTTAATCCATTTCCAGCCGTAACGGTTTGATTTGCCTCTCCACTTCTCACCCAGGTACTTCCATTAAATACATAGTTCTTGTTTTCAGCATCGATATAGATACTCCAGCCTGTTTGCGGAGTATAGAACTCCCATGCGCTATTATTTCTATGGGCTATTTCATTTGTTTTACCGCTCCAAACCCCAGTAGCTCCACTTGGAACAATATATCTATCATCATTACTTGGGCTTGCAGGTGGAGTAGCTTGATCCTTAGATTTTACGCTGTCTTGCCACTCTAAACCTCTAATGGCATTATAAATCTCGGATTTTACCTTCTGGGAACTCCAAAGATTTGTACTGCTTTCTATACCGTCATTTATTGTCCTATGTTTAGTGCTGTCGGTAATATGGGTTTTAATTTCACCGGTAGTTACAATGTTGCTACCATCACTTAGTCTATTTACTTGACCATTTGTAAGCTCCGTCTTTTTAACTCTTCCATAGGTAGAACCATCAGCAATATTGTCTAGACTTCCGCTTAAATCCGATAGCGCCTTAGCATTTACTTTATGCCATGTAACTCCGTCATCCATATACAAGTATCCACTGTTCTCACCACTGGTAACAAAGTAAAACCTTCCCTCATAGGCAGCATTAGGTCTAGCTCCATAAATTCCCTGCATTACTCTACCGACAAATATATTTTGCGATCCATCACCTACAAACACCTCTTTAGTATCTGTACAGAATCCCAGCTCCCCAGTTTGTAGAGCACCTCTAGATATTAATTGTGTCTTTGTACCTCTCCTAATTTTTATTGTTTGAGCCATTTAATCTGCTCCTCCCCTCTAATCAAAGCTTCCTCCATCTACTACGCCACCCTCAATATGGCATGATAAATCTTCTTTATGTCTATCTATCTCTATTTGAGTGGCAATGATACTATCTTGAATCCTATTGATATCATCAGCTTCTACTTGGTCACCGGTAGTTTCATATATTACATAGACCTTTGGGCTAGTGCTGAATATTTTAATCATTCTCTTCCACGGTGTCTCAGATGGAACTGATATAATAAAGTTTTCTATCTTTTCTCCGGTATACTGGCTACCAGTATATACTTTGATACTATTATCTTTAATATTGTCATGACTAAGCATGCCTTGAAATACGCTGTCAGTAATAGTTATTTCTTCTTCTATTACATATCCTGTGTCCTTCTTATTAAGCTTCTGTATAAATTCATCTATGCTTTGAGGATATGGCATAGGCTAAACCTCCAATCCCAAGTTTACTGATTCTAAAACTGGAATTTGGTTATCTGCTAAACTTATATTGGTTAATAAATCATTTATTCTTACATTGGATATATCCTTTACCCCTGTAATTCCTAGAAGAACGTTTCCTATTCTGGCATAGGACACATAGTTCTCTACAAAGGCTATGTCTTTAAAGTATTCCTCTAAGGCCGTTACGAATTCTGACTGGACTTGCCCGATTGAATACCCTTGGATTAATTTCACACTTGCACTGACCCTTATAGATACTTCTTCACCTGATTCAACTGTTACATTTGCTCCAATTGGTCTATTTTTTTCTATACGATCAACAATCTTTGCCATCATATCTGGGTCGTTGATGGCTCTACTATTGGAATCGATTACTATAACCTTTACGCTGCCATTAACATCCCATGTAGGAAATACCGTGGCTTCCCCAACTCCGTCTTCTTCTTTAGCCCAATTCCTATAATGATATACATTGCCGGAAGTCGAAGGGGTTTTTACATTATCATAATATCTCTCAAGTAATTCTTGGTCGCTTTCTTCTTCATATCCATTGGAAAATATTTTGTCGTTAGTTACGGTTTTAACTCCAGAAATTGTAATAGGAAAATACTGAATAGCTCCCACCGGAACATTACCCACAACACCTTCCTTCTCACATTCAACCAATACCACCACTGGATCTATGCCCTCTATTGTTTTGGTTTCCTGAGCTATGAAGTTAATAGTATCACTTGACACCAATTCTCCTTCACTTATTACTGACCCTATATCTCCTGTGATTAAGACGTATCCCGATGATTTCGTAGCCTTTTTTCTGCTTATTCCTGTTTTTTCATATACTCTTTGCTCAAGCTCTTCACCACTTAGTTTTTCAATGCTTAGTTTTTGCTGAAATGTTTCAATATCCTTCCATGTGTTTTCAAGTTCTATTGCAATAGGTTTTATTATATCGTGTAGAAAGGATCCTTCTGTCTTATCGTATTTATCTTCTATGTTTTCCAATATGCGCTGTTGTATTGTTTCTCTATTTTCTATCATTTTAGGTCACCTCTTTTCATCTTTATAATTTGCAAATATATGAATCAAAGGCTTAATTCCTATAAAATTTTTTAGCCCTTTAGTTTAATTTCATATATTAGAAAACATGCCTCGATTTTAAAAAGGGCATGTTTTCAACAATGTAATATGAAACTGTTTTATTTCTACCATACTATTTCACTGACTCTGAGTTTATCAACTTCTTCTTTAGTATTCATGGCATCGATTTGATTTTCGTAATAATCACACTTAGTAATTTTGCCTTCCTTATGGCTTATCATGTCCTGGACTAACAGCTTAAATTTATCTATTGATATCGGTGTAAGTTCTCCAGTTTTGTACTTTACATTAACTGTTTCTGTGGCAATACCGGAGGCTATTAATATTAGGTTTTGCGTCCAATTGGCTTGGTCTGTTATGTCAAACCCGAATAATCTTTCTGTGCCGTCGAAGGCTGTGGAGGTGAATCCAGAAATAATTTCAGCATTGCAGGCTTTTCTCACTCCGTTTTTCTTTTTTTCTTTGTACTTTTCTAAATCGAATAGAGGTTTATTAATGCTAATTTTCATTCTTCATCACCACCACATGTAAGTCTTCTAATGTCCCCCAGGCTAATCTATCTAGCGTGTCTGTCGGCAGCTCTCCACCTTCATACACCAAAGTAAGACCCTGCTGGGTAATCCATAGCTCAAAGCTACTCAGTTCGTCTATGGTTATTCGCACTTCGCTACTATCGTGGATTAGTTTTTCTTCGTTTTTGTTGGTGAAGTGGGTTCCAGTTATGAGTAAGTCTTGATTTTCTATATTTACAGTGAAGTCATGAAGGGTAGTATTTAGACTACCCTGTATTTGATGTGCTGTAATCATGTTACTAACCTCCTTATTCGCCTATTGCTATCCAGTTTACATTTACTGTCCCAGTCCATGTTAAATCATTAATATGTCTTAAATATATAACAGCTTGGGTTGTCGTCACAATACTAGTTGTAGCATGTCTGTAACTATCTCCAGAAGTGGCAGTGACTATCGGCGGATTTGCAAAGCCTTTTTTAAATATGACAGTTGCACTTGCTGTTGTCGAACTTGTAGCACTTATAGCAACTGTTCCCGCCTCTACTCTCTCACTCTCGCCTTTTAAGTAAGAGTCAATTAATTCCTGCTTTGTCTGAGCTATCTCTTTTGTATTATCTGCAACAACTCTTTCTAGATTTTCGTGACTATCTCTTAGATTATCTTCCATTATTAAAGTTACTTTAACTTGCTGATTATTGTATTCTTCGTTTAATGCTTTATATAGTATATAATATTGTGATGTTTGGTCATATAAATTGCTTTTAATTGTGACTCTTTCTTTTCCCCAAGGAGTTAGTGTAGATAAAAATTCCCAGTTTTTTGTATCATCAATGGTTAATCCGTTAGTAACTTTATATATCTTTAAAATACTACTATTTTTGTATTTGGTATTCGCCTCATCTAGATTATCAATTGCTGTATTGAAGTTAATATACCATTGATTATTGATACTATAGAGTTTAGGGTTAGCCTTCTCATAAACAAGTCCACTATCTACTATTATAGTATTGCTTTCCTCTGTAATAATCGGTGCTTGACCTACAATATGAACATCAATTTCCTCGACTTCTTTTGTAGCCAGCTGGTAGAATAGTTGGTATGGGTTAAATTCATTAGCCAATGTAGTTGGAAGTATGTTAGTAGCGCTAGTGTAAGAACCACCTATCCCACCAACACGCCTAGCCCAGTGTTTATTACCTCCTGTATTAAATGTACCACTACCATCCGGGTTTGTATTAGCATCATACATTTTCCAACCCATAAAATAAGCCTTTATCTCGTCGGTTGTCGGAGTGTAGGTTTCGCCCCAACCTGTGTCGGTGTCTGCAAGTGCAATCCTAATTTCTGTATTGTATCTAGCGTTTTGGTCTGCACTAGTAATATTCCCGCTACCGCCAACATTTTCTAATATCTTACCGTCATATTTACTTACAATAGCTGAATCATCCAATAATGTTACTGTAGTACTAACTAAATCGGGTATTCTTACGTGTTTATATCCAACACTATCTATTACAAAACTCCAATCCAAACTCCCATCAAGCACAACCTTTTTCCATTCACTTTCTACGGTTGCCGTAGACCCACCATTCCAAGTAATTTTGTCGTTTTCTGAACAAAGTTCTGTTGGGAATATTACAGTACCTTTACCTTTAAATGGCATGTAGGGTAATGCTTTTCCTTTGTTAAAAATGATTTTAGCATCACTCACATATGTTGAGGTATATAAATAATCTATATATTTACAGTCAGCGTGAGTAGTAAAAGTTTTATTACCACCGCTTGCGTTCCTTTCACTTGAATTAATATATTTTCTATCTTTATCGTATTGGAAAATAAATAAATTATTTAGACCACTTTCATTGTCTATGGAATATTTTGTGTTAGGCTCAACAACTATCGATTCTTTATTTCTTGTTTGATTTGTTGAATCAGTCCTTATGCCTGTGGTAGTATTAATAGTACCTTCTTCAACCTCCCCAGTAGTTAAATTATCACCATTTACAACCTCAACAGTCGGATTTCGAAGGGGTTGTACGCTTGTATAAAAGGGGAACATTTCATTTAACTCATCTGCTGTTTTCGATTTCAGCCCTGCTTCGTTTAAGTCTAAAGCAAATACCTCTTGTACTTCCATTGCTTTACCGTTAGCAGTAGCAGCATTAATATAAGTATGCCTTAAAAATATGCTCGTTTTTTCAGCTGCAAGTGTCACTGTTTTAATTCCATATAAATCGTATTCAGTTCCACTTACAGGAGAATTTACAGAAGCTACTTCTATGCCATTTTCATATACATCATTTGCAATAACTAAAGCTATTCTGGTACAACTAGAATTAGTTACTTTGCATTTTGCTCTAGCAAATATTTTTCTTCCTAAATCATGAGGAACTTCTGTAGTCTGAAACCCTTGAACAGTCAAATTACCTCCATTACCTTCAATGTATAGTATATTGTTTGAAGCACTTAATGTGGCGTTATTTCCAGTCCAATTACTGATTCCACTTTCAAAATTGCTATTTAAAATCCTATTCGGTACAAGCTTATTCCCTGTCACCACAATCGTAGGCGTATCACTCATATTTGCCTGTATATATTCTACTGGACTTTTATAATCTAAGCTTAACGATTTACTACCGTACTTATCTAGTACAGTTAATCGCTCTTCATAGTCTTGCAGCTGATCTTTTACGTCCTTTAAAGTCTGTCCTAAGTTTGTGGGATAGTTGTATATCAATTCTCCTGGTACTTTCGACGATTGTATTAGCGTGCCTTTGTAAAAGCTGTTGAGTGTTGGTAGATTTAGGTCCATAGGATCTAATTCTTGCGCTAACTGATATGTTAACGTAGTTCCTGATAGTTCTGTTTGAGCTGACTCTAAATCTGTGTATGTTCCTTTAGGTACTACCAAAATTATCTTTGTTAAATTTGCACCGACATCAAAACTCCATTCATTAGAAACATCATCTGCATATTGTTTTTCTGTATAAGTTCCCAAATATGCTGAATTATCCTCTGTAGATTTGTTATAACCTATATAATCAACTGGTTTTAATATTCTCACATAATCTACATTTGGTGTTGACGTTACAATACTGTCTATATCAGTACTATGCAAGATATATTTTTCTGTCCTCTTGTAAAGTTTACCTTCTTTAACTTCATCATGTGCGCTACCGACACGCTTAAGTCCACCTGCAATTCCTACAGCTTGTAAGGCCTTTCCTATTTCTAAAGTCTGTAAATAGTGTTTCGTGTAGCTTGCTGGTGCTGTTGTCCCTAATACAAAATAAGTAGTATCTTTATTAACCCAATCAAAATTAAACACTACATACCCGCTAATATTTGTTACAACTGTTGTTGAGTATGGTAATAACTCTACAAAGGCTTTATTAGAATCATATAGAACACAATTATATCCAAATTGTTTTGTGTATGATTGTCCGCTAATAACTGGTATAAAATCAGTATAGCCATAGGGGCTATTTATGTCGTTGGTAAAAAAACCGTTAGCCACAACAGTTCCTCTTGTTACCTTGGTACTATCTAGTAAGTTTTCACTAACACTTTCTAAACCTTCATCAAGCCCTTCAAATGCTGAGCGTACATTAAAATAGCCTTTTCTTGCTATTTCTAACATTTGTGTTTCTGAATAATGTTCTATTCCCAAATCATCCATTGGTATAAATAATTGGTAATCTCTATCAATATTGCCCGCTAAACCTTCGTGTACTGTTATATTAGCTAACATTGATGAGTTTGCAGTTATTATTCCATATGACTCAGAACTTGAAGATAGGTGCAGAGTTTGTGAAGTGCTATCACTATAGACCAATGTTATTGATGATATTCCACCTATACTTGTATCTTTTAATTTATAGTAGACAAAGTATTTATTACCACTTACTATATTAAATAGTTGATTAGATGCACTATATGCGTTTAAAAATTCCCAGGTACCATCATTATTAATATCAATCCTAGTTCCAGAAGCATCACTAGTTAAACTTGTTTCTACATTCCCCTTTAATACTAGATTTGAAATAGTATTACCATGCAAGGATATATCATACTTCCCAAAAACCGCATCACTATGATAGTTAACCTTATCAGTACTTGCTACAGTCCCACTTCGAGTCGGCTCTTCTACCTTCTTCAATCTATCATCTATGACTTTTGCATTACCATCTATTCTATCCCAGTTATCATTAAGCATAGTCTTAACATCAAAATAATCATTTCCATCAGTCAATGGGTCTTTTTTATGAAGATTAAGGTTTGGTGTGTTTATCGTCAATATTATCACCTCCTAAATGATTGGTATAAATGGAGAAAAATCGGTTAAGGGTCTTGCTTGTATTTCATTTATTGTAAGCTGCTGCCCTTGGTTTATGGTTAGATATTTGAATTCATATACCACCTCTAGATGGGCTGGTTTGATCTCATCTATGGCGTTTTTTAAATCATCAAAGTTTGGCGGTGCTCCAAGTGTATCTATAAATTTGATTCTAAATCTAAAGAGTTCAGTTTCTTCCATCACATCTATGAGTCCCTTTTCAAAGCTCTGGGCAACATTTTTCAGAAGTCCTACTGTCACGGTTCCTGTTCCTCTAATCTTAGATTTTATTACGCTTCTTCTGTAGCTTTCATCTTTATTACTGCTTAAGGGTATCCCTAGTTCCTTTTCCCATCTTTCAAGGGTAAAGCCTGAAGTAGCAGTATCAATAAAAAATTGATTTGCTACTTCTTGGATTTTGTCTACAAACTCTTGCAGTTTTTTATCTTGTACAGATGTGATATCTGAGATCACTTTACTTTTTTTATAGTATTTAGGAAGGTGGTCCAGCAGTTTAATTGTCATGGGTGAACCCTCCTAATACAGCAACCTCTGTAGCATTTATCTTGATATTTGGTTCTATATCATCTGCGCTTTTACCGTTTACTGTAAGCCCTTTATAGTCCAAGACACCCTCGGATAGTAAGATTATGCTCCCTATTCGCGCATGGCTTACATAATCCTTAAGAAAGGCGATTTCCCTTAGGTACTCTTTAATATTATCTTCTATATTTGACTTAACCTGTTCTAGTGTGTAGTTACCTGTGTCAATATCAAGTCTAGTAAGATGTACGTTAATAGAAATTTCTGTGGCGGATGATGTAATCACTGTAGCTCCTATGGGTCTATTTTCTTCTATATGATTATGTACTTCAGCTATAATGTCAGTACTTGCACCTGTTTTGTCTAGATCTATTACTATTACCTTTACTGTTCCCTTTTGATCCTCTAGGGGTATTACCCTTACATCTCCAACTCTATTTATCTCTAATGCCCAATTTCTATAGTGATGCTTATTCCCACTGGTTCCAGGGGTTCGCACCTTATCATAATACCTCTTCCTTAGTTCTTCATCGGATTCTCCATCGTATCCATTAATTATCTCAAAGACATTCGTTACAGTGGATAATCCCGGTATACTGATGGGAAAGTGCTTAATGGCTCCAACGGGAAGATTTCCAATTTCGCCTTCTTTTTCACATTCCACCTCTATATCTACTACACCGGATGCATCTATTATTTTGCTTTCTTTTGTTATAAATCCCACTACATCACTGGCTACAAGCATTCCTTCTTCAACCTGTGCTCCCTGCGAGCCATGTATTGTTACCATTGTACTTGCTTTTACAGGAACCTTCCTATATATCCCCTGCTCTGAAACCTTTTTATCAAGATACTCACCAGAAGCAGTCTCAGCAAAGCCTTGATCTAAGACTTCGCTTTGCTGCTTATATGCCTTTTCCAGCTCTAGGGCAAGGGCATTTATCACATCGTAGAAAAAGCTACCCTCTGACTTATCGTATTCATCACTTATCTGGGAGAGCATATGATTTTTTATGTCTTCCCTCATCATAGCTTGACCTCTTGGGCAAAGCTATTTCCGTCTATAAGGTTAACTTTAAAGGATATAATAAGTGTTGGATTATTCTTTTCTATATTCCAGTCTGAAAGTGATTGAATTTTTGGATGTTTTGTCAGTGCTTGAGAAATCTCTCTCCTCACCTCTGCTTCTATAAAAGAGAGGGGGAAATTATTCCCTACTATGAGGTCTTCTAAAATAATTCCATACTCGTTTTTGTCTTCCCTCTCATATACCTTATACCTATACTTTTCAGTCCTAAGTACCTTTTCTATCCAAGACTTTATTGCTTCAACGCCGGTTACTTCAACGAGCCTTCCATCCTTTAAAAGGAAGTCTCCAGTTTCAAAGTCAAATAAAAAGGATTTACCCGTTTCAGATAAATCTTTGTTTTCTGTAGCCTTATCTGTATTAAATTGCAATTGTGCTATTTCCGGTAGCATTATAACTTCACCACCTTATCTATTAGAAAATATTGCTGCTCATTCGTTGCGGGGATAAGCATGACTTCATCTCCTGCCTTTAATGAGTCTGTCCACTTAAGCTTACCTGTGCTTTGATAATTGGTATCGATGTTTAGAGTAGATACCGTATGATTATGGCTTCCATGATCGCCAACGGAGGTGCTACTTGTTTCCCCTGCACTGGTCTGTGAAAGCTGTATCTGCCCTTCTATGGAAAATTCTCTCTCGTAATCTATTAGTGTATGACTTGCAATCAACAGATTTTCTTTTGAGAGTATTATCCTATCTCCCAAGGCAATTTGAATATCGGGTAGAGGGCTAAGAACTTTTCCTACCTGAGGACCTAAATAGAGTTTGTTTTCTCTTTCTTTAAACAGTTTTGCCAATTCACTTATACCATCCATTATTTCACCCCAAGTCCTACTTGCATACGATGTATGCCGTTTTTTATTGTATGGGTTACATCCTTTATAAGATATTGACCACTCATACCAGTTACGGGCTCTTCTATCTCAATAATTCTACCTGCTCTAACTTTATCATTACCTATCATTTCTACTGAATTCTCTTCAAATACTTTCCCTAATTCTTTAAGAATATTTTTAGCTGTGTTCTTTGCTTTGGCAGTATCTTTTTGATCTACTGCTTTAACTTCTTGAAATAAGCCATATTGCTTTATAAGACCTTCATCCTTTTGCTCTGCTATTACTTTATCTCCGAATACGATTTTAATGCTATTCTTCATATCCTCTATGGTTCTTTTTCTATTGGGATTGGATATGGACTTTGTTATATCATAGGGCTGTATATTTTCTGCCAATCTAAAGGTTGCCTTTACCACTAGGTCCTCTTGTTTTTCTATATATAATTTTCCTTGTCTCATTTCCATCCTATACTTGATGCCCTTTTCCTTCTCAGCAATATCTATTATTTCTTTAACGATATCGCTTAGGGGTCTATCGTAGTATATTTTATTTATTAATGTAGTAATAGGAGCTATATTGCCTATGGGAATTTTAAAGTCATTCAATATTATTTCAATGGCTTTTTTTCCCGGTATTTTGTTAAATTGATAGATTCCCTTGCTTTTATTGAGATAGAATGCATAATCAAAGCAGGTATAGTTCATTGAATTTCTACCATTTCTTTCTTCCGATACGACAATTCCTCTAAAGATTTCATCTTCATTTTTAAGTCTAATCATGCTTCCAATATCCACAGGATTGATGGGAAAATATCTATCATCATTCAGGGCAATCTCAAAGTCCAATTGATCTCCTAACTCATTTATATTGCTCCTCCAGCTTATACTTCCAATCATAGGTGTTATATTGGTTTGCTTGTTATTTAGCACGTTATATAATTGATGCATATATTACACCTCGCTTTGACTGAGGTTTATAAATTTAAATTCACTAAGTGAGAGTGTATAATAGATATCTTCTGTTCCATCCTGCATACCATATTCAAAGGATTCTATTGTACAGGCCATATTGATTGGTGATTCAGTTATGGTAAGTCTAATGGGAACTCTTCTAGTCTTCCACTTTTCTATGATCTCAACGTATTGCCATCCTTTATAGGCTCCATCCCTTGAAAAATAATAATCCTTATCTGGAAAAAATGATTGTATTGATATAGAATTCAAGGATTCCATACCTATAAGCTTTATTTCACCTTGACTTATGGTGTCATAACTTTCATTTTTCATTCCGGATTGGATTTTAAATTCACTTGGAAGGACAGGAAGCTTTATTACTTGCTCTCTATTATTTATTGATAAAAATATATCCATTTTTCCAGTCCTCCTTTATGCATATACATTTTCCATAGTAAGCTTTATTTTTGAAGCCAATTCATTTGCCATCTCATCTACCGATAAACTGCTTCCATTTATATTGATTGTGAAATTGTTTTTATTTGAGCTACTTTTATTGCTTCCTGTTAATTTTGCTTCTAATATTCCATCGTTTAATCGTTTTCTTACATTGTTGTTTTTAACGTTCTTGGAGTTATTATAAATGTCTATTACATTGCTATTTAATTTAACTCCCTTGCTTCTTCCCTTAACGGATTTACCTAGCCCATCCTTTGGTTTAGATACTCTACTAGGTGAAGCTTTAAACAATTTTTCTTTCAGCATATTTGCTGCTTTGAATACACCAAAAGCTCCAGGCATTGCTACACTTGCACCTAATTTTGCTATTTCTTTAGCTGGGTCTTTCTTAATGGCATTGATTTTCATCTTCATACCATTAGATATCTTATCCTTAATGGGGTTTAACTCCTTTGAATTTCTTGGTCCATAGGTCTTTAATGCTTTTTCACCTAGCTTAAATGCTCCATAGCCTACTGGATTAAAGATTTTTACTGCCTCTTTAATTGGATTCTTCTTTATTGCATCTATTTTACCTTTTACACCACTTACTACTTTATTTTTAACGCTTTTTCCAAAATTAAAGGCTGCTTTAATGCCTTTTTCCAATGGTTTTGTAATAAATCCAGCTCCTTCATCCAACATAGCAGTAGCCTTTTTACCACCAAAACGTTCCATAAATTTACTATCAAGTACATCGTAGGTTAACCCTCCTACAAAGTTCAAAGTGGACGTCCCCAATCCAACGGCTTTAGCCACTGGTCCCGGAAGCTTAGATACAAAATCCCCTGCTATATCTGCTCCAGCCAATAGCTTCTTGAATTCACTTTCTTCCGTCATAACGGAGTGCAGATTCATTGCATTTCCTATGGAAAATGATTTCATGAAGGCTTGCCCTACGTTACTTCCGGCTGCCTTTTTTAATGCTCCGCTAAGCTTTAAATCTCCTACTTTTTTCATTATTCCAGTGACCTTCGGGTTGGTAATTTTCTTCATTCCTTTACCAATAAAGGAAACTCCATCATCAAGGTTAAGTTTGAATGCTTTATCTACTCCATCTTTGAATTTTCCATACATACTGCCTATCTTTTTAGGTCCAACTGTATCAATTATTTTTTTAGTGATTCTGTTTCTCCTAAGATTAGTTAATTGTCTTGCTGAGGTTTTTCCTAATAAGGTCTTTTTAATTCCTGCATTGGTTAACTGCTTAGCTGCACTTGCATATTTTTTGAGGTCTTTTTTTGCTACTCGACCAGCTAAATTGACTGTATTCTCAGCTAAGTTTCCAGCTTTAACAGAAAGATTATTTCTTATAAATTTACTGAGATTATTATTTCTTCTAAGGTTTTTCTGGGTGAAACCTCCCACTTTTTTTACTATTCCTACAGCTCCATCTATATCAGAAAAACTGCTATCAAAAAATGATTTGGTTTTTTTTGTTATATCCATACTTTTAATAAATGTACTTTTGAGTGTATTGTTATGATTACTAGATGGTTTATCTTTAGTAGAATTATTAATTTGCGGGCTACTTTCTTCTTGTTCTTTTATTGGCTTTCCTTGTATAAATCTAGTAATTTTTTTTGCTACTTCAAATTCATTTTGCATTTGAGAAATCCGTGATTCCACTTCTTCTATTGTTTTGTCATATTCATCAAGCTTATCTTCCCTTAGCCATCTAGGATATGACCTTCTATTACTAGCCATTCCAAACACCTACCTATTCCTCTTGATATACCAAGATTCACCACCTTTATACAGACAGTAAAAACTCAAGGGTATAATATGACCCTTGAGTCTTTATTAAGCTTTCTATTACTAATCTGTATTTAACTGATTACATTTAATTAGAGGTTCTGAGAATTTAGATTGGATTTTAAAATCCTTTCTCTTTCCTTCATTTCTTCCTCATAAAAAGCCATTATTACCAGGAGTTCTCCCCTTGGCATGTCATAGAGCACAGAAGGTCTAATACCTTTGGTATTCCAATAATGATACATCATTTGGGTTAGACCATCTGTGTTTATGAGTTTTTTACCTCTTCAACTGCGCCTCCATCAAACCCGCTTAATTCGCCTATTATATTGTATAGGGTTATAATTTCACCGGGAAGGAGTATCTTTCTAATTAAATCCTTTGGAGTATGGACTCCGAATTTTTCCATTAGCTCTTTAGATTTAAAGCTTGGATTCTTGACACCCTCGAGAACTGTCATGTTCTGAAGCTCAGAGATATTGATATTTTCTGTAGCTTCATCCATAGACACCTCTTGGATTTCCTCCATTTTAGCTGGTGTTAACGCTTCAACCTTAAAGATTACTCTTTCACCTGTCAGCTCAGATAATCTCTTCATTTCAACCTCTTTGCTAGGCTTCTTTAGTTTGCTTTCATCTAGCTGCAGTAATAGATCTAATGTATTCATTTATATCACTCCTATTCCGGCTGGATTAAATCAATAAAGTCATAGTCAGTAAATGTGAAAGGACACTCTACCTTTCCTAATGCCTTTGATTCAAAGTTCATAAGAGTTAAATCGTCAAAGCTTACTCCCTTTAGAACGATTCTTTCAGCTTGTGAATCAATAGTATCAGGGTCAGCTAATTTAGCAAGTACAGTAAACCTTACATCTCTTCCCTTTTTGATATTATCACCAAGCTTTACAGACATTCTTGAATTTACCTTATGTAGCTTTATTGTTCCTTTTCCTTCCCAGCCAGTGATCTTTGTCTCTTTAGCCAGTACGCCACACATATTTACATCTTCTTTTTTAAGGGTAATCTTAGCTTCTAATCCAGTTAGTTCACTTACCTTATCTCCATCAAGCCATATTTCTCCCCATGTACCATTAATCACTCTATTTCCAGGTATTCTATTTGCCATATTCTATTCCCTCCTACATGTATATTTCCATTTGCAAGTCTTCCATAGCGTCTAAGAATTTCACATTAGCACTTGCAAATACTTTACTTCCAGTATTATATTCCTTGATTTCCTGTTGTTTTAAAGAATCTACATCTACGCCTTGAGACATAAGATATGTTCTTTGTGATTCTGCATCAATTTCAGCCTTGTTATCGAAAGCATTATCTAATACTTCAAGTCTTTCTAATTCTTCAAAATAAGCGTTAACTGCCGCTAAGAACAATACTTTATTATCATAAGAGTTAGTAATCTTTCCAACGTAGGATCCGTCGAATGTATTTCTAATATCGTCACGAACTAAATCTACGGCATCTACTATTTTGATTTTCTTAAACTCTCCCCCCTTTGTTGCTGAAGTTGTTGTAAGGGAATTAACACCTCTACCTATCTTGATTTTTGTTCCATCATTGATAAGTATAAGTTTTCCGCTATTTATATCAGTATCTGGATCTAGTGATTCTGTAATACTTTCTACTTCATTTAAATCATAGTAAGTTGCACTACGTGTAAATGGAAGTCCTGCTAATATACCTGCTAGTCTGCCTGTATAATCACTGGCACTATAAGTGGTTGCACCTACTTTTATGTCATTTGTTGTAAAGTTAATGATTCCTTCATGGTCTGCAGTAGTATTTGGCAATACTGCTTTATAGGTTTTCTTATTTGTATCTCTTTCAGTTTTAAGCCATGATACTATATTTGAAACATCTGAATCAGCTATTCCAGGAATCGCTAAATAGTTCCAGTTCTTATTCTTTAATCTAGTAAGTCCATTTGAATAATCAATATCAGTGGTAGCTATTCTCTCTATGATTATTTGACTAGGTGTTCCCATAAAGGTTTGTTCAATGTAGCTCTTATTGTCGTTACTCCAATCTGCTGCATCAACCTCGTCTATAGACTTGTATATCTTTGTAGCAAAGGTCTGTGTATCGTCCTTTATTATCAATGCAACAATACCCCTTGCACTGCGGTCTATTGCAGTTGTTCCTTGTGTTTTAAAGTTTATAAGTATTTCAGGTAAACCCATTAAAATTCCTCCTTCATTTCTAATTCACTCATTAATTCATAGTTTTCATATTTATATGATTTTGTTTCATCTATACTATCTATAAAGTCTAGATTAAAGGACAATCTTAAAGTATTGTCTATTTTTCTAGTATGGATGACGCCCTGGGTAAGTATTTTATCATTTACAGTTATTACTGAGTCAAATACTTCATATAATGCGTCTATCATATCAAGGTCTTCTTCATTTGTACCATTTATGGAGTGATAATAGATTTGCACGTTAACAAATTTCCTTCTATGATACTTGTTTTCCATAGTCATGGATATGGGGAAAACTCTAACGATTAAGGCAGGCTGTAATAGCCCTTGTACATTCTCTTCTCCGTAAATATTATAGGTTGGAAAGCTAATTGTCAGTTTTCCTATGATGGCATCCTTGATTTCTTTTAATTTCATTATTCTCACTCCTCGACATCATGCTGCAGCATTATGACTAGTTAATGATGTCTATAAATTCTCCATAAGTTTTCTCTGGATTAAATTACCTGCTAAAGCTTGAATATTCATAAGAGATATCAATATATCTTCACCAAACATTTCCCTTTGGCTTTTCTTTAGCTCTCCTAGCTGTTCTTCCAATCCCTTTACAGTACCATCCTCGAGGATATTCAGTTTTGTTTTATCTATAAGGGTGCTTGTAACGTGAATATTTTTTGCATTCATCTTTAATGCTTCAAGCTTAATGGCATTTGTAAGACATATATCTTTGATTCTTGAACTCTCTTTAACCAATTTATTTTTAGAGTCTTCCAGACCCTTAATATACTGGTCTTTAATTTTCATCTCTGCTTTTATGTCTTTTAGCCGAGTATTTAGAGCCTCTAAATCTTTTCTAAAGATATTTTTTTCATTAATAACTTGATTGAGCCGGCTTCTGGGAATATAATTTTCATCACTAATAATAATTTTCTTATCTCCCAGCTTTTCTTTTACTTCTATATATAATTCTTTACCTAGGATATCCTTCAAGTTTCTCATTACGTTACCTCCTATTTTGACAGTACGTTTTTAACGTGCAACGCCACGAAACTATTTGACATTTTAAAGTATAATACTAAATTTCAGAAAAAACTGGCATACTATCGGCAGTTTTCCGGCAGTCCTTCGGCACAGTCCATAAAGAACTTTAATTCTGAGGAAAAACCTCTTAAATTCCCCTCATCTTTTAGGCTAAAGGATTATTGCCCATAAGTCATTTTTAAGTTGTATACTTTTTACATTTTAAATTATACTACTGAATTT
>JANQEZ010000317.1 GCA_028278115.1 Clostridia bacterium | reverse complement strand
TGATACGGTAGAGGAAGCTGAAATCAGCAGGGTTTTTGATGAAATTTTTGTAAGCTCAGAGCCTAAGAAGATACCAAGACCCAAGGAAGAGAAACATTTAAATCAGGAAAAGCACCTATTAGACGATGTAGATATTATAGGTCAGCTATTTTCCACTTATATAATTCTTCAAAAAGAAAATGAAATGCTTCTGATAGATCAACATGCAGCCCATGAAAGGATACTTTACGAGAAGTTCATGGATAATTATTTCAAAAGTGAGATAATCTCACAGATACTATTAGACCCAATAATTATAGAGCTTAATTATTTGGATAAAGACATCATTATAGGAAATAAAAATATTTTCACTAGATTAGGGTACAAAATAGAAGAATTTGGTTATAATACAATTATACTCAGAGAAGTACCAATTATTTTTGGAGCTCCTGTTGCGAGGGAATTTTTCCTAGAGGTTGCAGAAAATCTAAACAGCCAATCTAAAAGCGGCTATGAGTATAAATTAGAAAGAATTATTCAGATGTCATGTAAAAAGGCCATAAAGGCTTCTGATAATCTATATAGCATTGAGATTGAGAAGCTTATAGAGGATTTAAAGGGTTTAGAAAACCCCTTTACCTGTCCCCACGGAAGACCAGTTATTATTTCTATATCTCAATCTGAAATTGAAAGAAAATTTTTAAGAACTTAAGTAGGTGTATTTAATGAAGAAACCCTTAGTCATAATTGTAGGTCCTACTGCAGTTGGAAAAACAGATATATCCATTGAGATAGCCAAAAAACTAAATGGAGAAATTGTTTCGGCTGATTCGATGCAGATATATAAATATCTGAATATAGGAAGTGCAAAGCCAACCCATGAGGAAATGCAAGAAATCAAGCATTACCTAATAGATGAGATAGACCCTCGTGATGAGTTTTCCGTATCAGAGTATAAAGCATTGGCAAAAAAATATATTAAAGAAATTACATCAAAAAACAAGCTTCCCATAGCAGCCGGAGGAACTGGACTATATGTAAACTCTTTAATCTACGAGATGGATTTTTCAAACGCCAGCTCTAATAAAGAAATACGGGATAAACTCACCAAGGAATATCAAGAGTACGGAAGTGAATATCTGCATAATAAATTAAAGGAGGTAGATATTAAAGCTTCCCAAAGAATACACCCTAATAACCTTCAAAAGGTCATAAGAGCTCTAGAGATATTCTATACAACGGGTGATAGTATTAAAGACTTTAGTAGTGAGCTTGTAGAGAGCCAGGATTATAACTATATTCTCATTGGCCTTAATAGAGACAGGGAAGAACTGTATGAGAGAGTAAACAAACGTGTTGGGATTATGATTGATGATGGCTTGATTGAAGAGGTAAAGAGTCTGGTAAATATGGGCTTGAAGGCAGAGGATATTTCTATGAAGGGTATAGGCTACAAAGAAATAATAGGATACCTCCATGGGGATTATGATTTGGACAGAGCCGTATATCTAATCAAGAGAAATACAAGAAGGTATGCTAAAAGACAATTGACATGGTTTAAAAGATATAAGAAAATGAAATGGTTCAATCTTGACGAAAGTGCTGATAAAGAAAAAAATATTTCTAATATTATAGAGTTTATTGAAGGGAAAATTGAGTTTTTATAGAATAGATAACTTAGTAGATTTTAAACAAATGGGAGGGTAAATAGAAATTATGAAATCTTCATTAAATTTGCAGGACATATTTTTAAATCAAGTTAGAAAAGAACGAGTACCGATTACTATATACCTTGTGAATGGTTTTCAAATTAAAGGCTTAGTTAAGGGCTTCGATAGCTACATAATAGTAATTGAAAGTGATGGTAAGCAGCAGATGATTTACAAGCATGCCATTTCAACTATATTACCATCAAAAACGGTGAATTTTTTATCAAACAATAACACAAAAAAGAGTGAATAATAGCTATAAAACCCACATAGCTGCTTTGAGCTGTGCCAGGTGCAGGATACAAAGTGGGAAGAATTATGGTCAGACCTTTATGTTTTAGATTAAAACCTTGACTTTAGAAAAAATACGGCTTTTAGGCCGTATTTTTATGTGTGTAGTAAATATTTGGATAAAATTAAAAAGGGTGACAATGTTATGAAAACAAGTAAAGAGTTACTGTCAAATACATTTCATATAGATGAAAAGATATTAGACCTTGTTGAAAGGTCAGAAAATGAAATAGCCAAAGAATTTGAAAAGTTAGGTGATGTAAAGGCATATAATCAATTTAAAGTTTTAAAGGCTATGCAGGAGAATAATCTCAGTGATAACCACTTTAACTGGAATACAGGATATGGATATAATGATGCTGGAAGGGAAACCTTAGAAAAGGTATATAGTTCTGTCTTTAATACAGAAGATGCAATTGTACGTCCAATAATCGTTAACGGTACCCATGCATTAACCTTATGCTTGACAGGCATATTGAGGCCTGGAGATGAGCTTATATCAGCCACTGGAAAACCATATGATACATTAGAAGAAGTAATTGGAATTAGAAGGGAGAACAAGTCATCCCTTAAGGACTTTGGAGTGGATTATAAACAGATAGATTTTCAAGAAGCTGGTGAAGTTGATATGGAGGGTTTGATAAATACTATAACCCATAAGACAAGAATGGTATATATCCAGCGTTCTACAGGATATGGATGGAGAAAAGCCCTGACTATTGAAGGAATAAAGAACATAGTAGATAAGGTAAAATCCATAAATGCGAATATTATTATAATGGTAGATAACTGCTATGGAGAGTTTTTAGAAGCTGAAGAACCTACAGATATTGGTGTAGACATAATGGCTGGGTCATTAATCAAGAATCCAGGCGGCGGGCTGGCCCTTACAGGAGGATATATAGTAGGAAAAAAAGAATTGATTGATTTAATTTCATATAGAATGACTTCACCGGGAATAGGCAAGGAATGTGGACTGACCTTTGGACTCACAAGAAATATGTTTCAAGGATTATTTATAGCTCCACAAGTAGTAACTGAGGCTTTAAAGGGTGCACTTCTATGTGCTAAAGTATTTGAAAAGCTTGGATACGAAGTTTGTCCTAGCTCCTGTGACAAGAGAAGTGACATCATTCAATCAATAAAGCTGGGCTCAGCTGAAAGAGTTATTGCCTTCTGTGAAGGAATCCAAGCTGCGGCTCCCGTTGATTCCTATGTAACTCCAGTGCCTTGGGATATGCCGGGCTATGACAGTCCTGTAATAATGGCAGCAGGAGCATTTGTCCAAGGCTCTTCCATTGAACTCAGTGCCGATGCACCTATTAAGGAACCCTACATTGCATATTTCCAAGGGGGACTGACATATGAACACGCCAAGTTTGGAGTTTTAAAAGGAATCCAGAGTATGTATGATAAAGGCTTGCTGGAGATTTGATAGTTGCAAGGTACAGGTTTTAAAGTTATTCTAATAAGAGTAAAATATAATAGAGTTTCTATAATAAACAAAAAAGAGTTAGTAAAAAACTAGCTCTTTTTCTGCTTATAAGTAAACTTATTTAATTGTATATTTAAAGAATCATTTCTGAACAATATTTTTAAGACATTAAAAGCCAACCCTAAAACTTGCAGCTTGGAACATGGAACTTGCAACGAACAAAGGTGTCTGGCGACGCTTTGTTGGCTCGTAGTTAGTAGTTCGTGGTTAGTGGCAAATACAAGTCATTCTTTTAGGTCTTAGATGCTAAAAGCCAATACCAAAATTTCACTATTAATAGTTTTGATTTTGCTTCTATATATAATGCACTTATAAACCTAC
>JANQEZ010000277.1 GCA_028278115.1 Clostridia bacterium | reverse complement strand
AGAGATTAAACATTGAATTAGGAGGCTATACCTTGAAAAAGCGGATACTCTATGTTTCATTTTTTGTTTTAATAGTTTTTCTCGTATTTATAAATGAATATTTGGGAGTTGAGTACAATATAAATCTTTATGAGTTTTTCAGTAATTCTTCAAGGCTTACAGCCGAAGAGAGGCAGTGGCTTGAAAAACAGGGAGAGATAGTATATGGTGCCGATAATAATTCACCACCCCTTAGATATGTTGACCAGAGCAGTGGTCAATATAAAGGTGTGGTAGTCGATTATCTAAGTGCCCTTTCCATTGAACTGGGAACAGAGATAAAGGTGAAGCCAATGGTTTGGAATGATGCACTGGAGAGTCTTGCAAAGGGTGAAACCCATATATGTGACATGTATCCATCGGAAGAAAGGTCAAAGCTCTATCTTTTTTCCGATCCTATTTATTATCAAAGAGGAATTATATTGGTAGCTAAGGATAATGCTACAATAGAAAGTTATAAGGATTTAAGGGGGAAAAAGGTTGCAGCACAAAAGGGTGACTATGTATTGGAATTTCTAGATTCCAATGTTAAAGGCATAAGCTATTCCCTTACACCAGACTACCTTGAAGCCATTAAATTACTGCAATTAGGATACGTGGATGCTATTGTAGGGGACGAGCCTGTGATTAGTTATTTTATTGAAGTGCTGGATGTTAAGGAGGATTTTGTTATTATTGACAATCCACTTTATGAAAAAGAATGTGTCTTGTCTATACCAAAATCTGAAAAGACTCTTTTAAGCATAATTAATAAAGGGGTATACAGCCTCAATAGAAAAAATACTATGGCAAAAATCCAGCAAAAATGGTTTGGAATTTCAACTCCTATAACTAGAAGCAACTCAAGTGAAAAGATAAGCTTAATAGTTGCCTTTTTCAGTATGAATATTTTAATAGCATCATATCTCTTCTTTTCATGGAACAAACAGCTAAAAAAGGAAGTAAATAAGAGAACAGAAGAGCTTGATATTAGTAGAAATGACCTTCAAACCACCTTTGATGGACTAACACATTTAATGATAGTTATAAACAAAGACGGTACTATTTCAAGTGTAAATCAATCATTTTGTAAAACAATGAAAATGGATGAAGAGGATGCAATAGGTAAAGATTGTTTTAAATTCCTCAGAGTAATCGATAAAGAAGAAAATGACTGCATACTTAATAAAACCTTTACGACAAATTCACAGCATAGGAAGGAGATAGAATATCAGAATAAGCTTTATGAACTGAATTCTTTTCCCCTTGAAGATAAATCTGGAAAAATCAATCGGGTTCTTATCATGATGAAGGATGTAACACAAATCCGTGTTAGTCAGCAGCAAATACTGCATTCAAATAAAATGGCGGCTGTGGGACAATTGGCTGCAGGTGTTGCCCACGAGATTAGAAATCCACTTGGTATAATTAGAAATTCAAGCTACATTTTAAAGAAAAATATAAGCTCAAATCCTGAAATAGTAGATAAATCCATTAAGATGATTGAAAAATCTGTAGAGCGTGCCAGCAATATTATTGATAATCTATTGAACTTTTCAAGGCTTTCCAGTGATAATTTAAATGAAGTCAATATGCTGGAGTTTATAAAAAACATTATTGAACTAAACAAGAAATCCATGATGCAACAAAATATTGTAGAGAGTATTATATGTAACCCCTTCATCAAATGTTACTTAAACGTAGAGGCTCTGAAACATATAATGATTAATCTAGTATCAAATGCAATTGATGTAATGCCAAATGGTGGGAAATTGATGATTAAATGTCATGTTGATAAAGCAATGCTCCGTATTAGCTGCACAGATACCGGTTGTGGAATAGATAAAAAGGATATAGATAAGATATTTAATCCTTTTTTTACGACGAAGGAGCCGGGAAAGGGAACGGGTCTGGGACTTTTTATAGCATATGATGAGGTACAAAAGATGGGAGGGGGTATCAGGGTAACTAGTTATAAAGGCTCTGGGACAACCTTTACTGTCAACCTGCCTTTTAAGGAGGGAGAAATTAATGAAGAATAAAAACCAATCCTTTAAAATATTGATTGTCGATGACCAGGAGGAGTATCGTGATACCCTAGAAATGATCCTACAAAGCAATGGCTATACAACTGATATTGCCAGTAGTGGACAAGGAGCTTTGGAGAAGCTAAAAAAGGAAAATTTTCATCTTGTCCTTACAGATTTCATCATGAAGGGTATGAATGGAATAGAGCTTCTAGAGACTATAAAAAGGGATTATGCTGAAACCGAGGTTATTATTTTTACTGGCTATGGGTCTGTAAAAAATGCAGTAGATGCCATAAAAAAAGGTGCTTTTACCTATTTTATAAAGAGCCATGACCCGGAAGAGCTCCTGCTAACAATTGATAAGCTCATAAGATTAAGGGATCTTCAGAATAAAAATTCTGCATTGCTTACAGACCAAGAAAGCCTTCAATTTATGCTGGATACTTCCAATGAAAGGTTTAAAAGAACATTAGATATAGCTAAAAAGGCAGCTGAGAGTAACGTTAATATCCTCATTTTAGGAGAATCTGGAGCTGGTAAGGAGGTATTTGCAAGATACATCCATAAATGCAGTGAAAGAAATACTGATCCATTCGTTGCAGTAAATTGTCATGCCTTTTCAGAAGCATTACTTGAATCAGAACTATTTGGTCATGAAAAGGGTTCCTTTACAGGGGCCCATGAACGTAGAATCGGACGTTTTGAAGCTGCCCACGAAGGAACCCTTTTTCTTGATGAAATTGGAGATACATCATTGGAGATACAGGTCAAGCTCCTTAGAACCATAGAAAACAAAAAGATTGAGAGGATTGGAAGTAATAAATCCATTGATGTAAACTTTAGATTAATCTGTGCTACAAACAGAAATATCTATAGGATGGTGGCTGAAAATTCCTTTCGAGAGGACTTATTTTATAGAATTAGTACAATTGTAGTAGAAGTTCCAGCCTTAAGGGAAAGGCGTGAGGATTTACCAGAGCTAATAAACTTTTTTTTCAAGAAAGCTCAAAATGATCTTAAGAAGGATATAATAAAGATAGAGCCTGATGTCATGCGATTCTTACTAAATTATCATTATCCTGGTAATGTAAGGGAGCTTAAAAATATTGTGGAGAGGTTAGTTGTTCTATCTGATAAGGGTATTGTACGGACAGAGGATATAGCCGATATGAGGGGGAGAATAAATTTCCTTCAAGGCAATGAAGATATTAAAACTCTCAAAGAATTCCGAAGTGAAGCAGAATCCAGTTATATACAAGAGATACTAAAGATATGTAATTATAATATGACCGAAACAGCTAAAAAATTAGGAATAAGCAGAAGACAGCTATTCAATAAGCTCACGGAATATGGACTCAGGTAGACTTATATTAAAATGTTACAAATGGGAAATAAATTTCTAATGAAACGAGAAATTTATTTCCCGAATCTTAAGAGAAGGTGATAATCTTCTTTTTTTATTGCTAAAGAACTCAAATATTTTTTATAAAGAAATTGCATAGCTAAAATAGAGAAAAATAAGCTACTAAAAGCGAAATGCAAACTATTACCAGTTAAATTTTGGTAGGTTTTTAGCAGGTAGCCAGAAGCCTTATTAGAAAGACCCTAATACTTGCAACTTAGAGCTTGTAACTAAAGCCTGTTGCTAGAAGCCTTTGTCCTTTTCTCAGAATGTTGAAAAATGAATAAATGAAATCAATTTTCTGGAAATTGCAAATTTGGCACAAGACTTGCTTCATTATTTGTTAATAGAAATGCTATAGGTCAATTAATTTGCATTTATATTTATTTTATAAACCTATGGCAAAACATCTAATTTAAGGGGGAGTTTTGTTTGAGTCAAATTATTGATGTTCTTAATGGTATTATTTGGAGTAGGGCACTTGTATTTCTTTGTTTAGGTGCTGGGGTATATTTCTCCGTACTAATGAAGTTTCCACAGGTACGTCTTATTAAGGATATGGTAAAGCAGCTATTTGGCGGTGGAGATTCGGAAGCAGGGGTATCCTCATTCCAATCCTTCGCAATGGCTCTTGGTGGACGTGTTGGTACAGGTAATATAGCCGGTGTGGCTTCGGCAATCGGTTTTGGTGGTCCAGGTGCAGTATTCTGGATGTGGACAATAGCCTTTTTAGGTGCAGGTTCAGCATATATAGAATCTGCTTTAGCTCAGGTTTGGAAAGAAAAAATGGATGGAGAATACCGTGGTGGACCTCAATATTTCATCGAAAAAGGTATTGGTCAAAAATGGTATGCAGTAATCTTTGCAATATCAGCTATCATGGCAATGGGTTTCTTCCTTCCTGGTGTTCAAGCTAACTCAATTGCATCTGCAATGAATAACGCATTTGGAATTTCACCAATCGTATCTGGTGTTGTTGTGGCTGTTGCTTTAGGTCTTATCATTTTCGGTGGTGTTAAGCGTATTGGTAAAGCTGCTGAGCTTCTTGTTCCATTTATGGCAATTGCATATATTATTGTTGCCCTTATTATTATAGTATTAAATATTGATAAGGTTCCTGGTGTATTTGCATTAATAGTAAGATCTGCATTTAGCACTAGAGCTGCCTTCGGTGCAATTATCGGTCAGGCGATTATGTGGGGCGTTAAACGTGGTATCTACTCAAACGAGGCTGGACAAGGTACTGGTCCAATGGCTGCTGCGGCTGCAGAAGTATCCCATCCTGCTAAGCAAGGTCTTGTTCAAGCATTCTCAGTATATGTAGATACATTATTCGTTTGTTCAGCTACTGCATTTATGATTCTTATCACTGGAACCTATAACACATACGATGGAGCTGGTGGATACTTATTTGAAAACCCTATTCTTAACGGAGCAGAGCCGGGTCCTATATTTACACAATCTGCTGTTGATACACTAATTCCTGGTTTTGGTAGTATGTTTGTGGCTATTGCACTTCTATTCTTTGCATTTACAACACTATTGGCTTACTACTACTACTGTGAATCAAACGTAGCGTATCTTTCTAAGAAAATGAAAAATCATAAGCTTTTATTTAATATAACTCGTATAACGCTCCTAATAATGGTAGTTATAGGATCAATAAACACTGCTGGTACAGTTTGGGCTCTTGGTGATGTCGGTGTTGGTCTTATGGCATGGCTTAATATCATAGCGATTATAATTCTTACGAAGCCTGGTATTGCTACCCTTAAGGATTATGAAGAACAAAAAGCACAGGGACTTGATCCGGTATTTGATCCTAGAAAATTAGGAATTAAAAATGCTGATTTATGGATTGAAAAATTAGAAGAAAAGAAAAGCAGGGAAAAAATAGTTTAAATAGTTTTTAAAAATAAATTTGTGGTGCCCTCACTTTAAAGGGCACCCTTTAATAATTATCCAGATAATAGGGGAATAGAAAATGAAACAAATACTTGTTATAGCAACGGGAGGAACAATTGCATCATCTGATGAAGGAAATGGGCTTACACCCAATTACGATGTTTCAAAGCTTCTATCCTTTGTTCCAGAGGTTAGAAATAGATGCTCCATAGCTGGACAGATGATTATGAATATTGACAGCAGTAACATGACTCCAAACTGCTGGGTGAAAATTGCAAAAACTGTAGATGAAAATTATAAAGAATATGATGGTTTTGTGATTACCCACGGAACCGATACAATGGCATATACATCTGCTGCACTGACCTATATGTTAAATGGAGTAGATAAGCCAGTCATATTAACCGGTTCCCAGTATTCAATTGAAGAAAGCTGTACCGACGCACTACAAAATCTCACCGATGCCATTCATTTCGCCACCGAGGAAGTAGCAGGAGTTTTTATAGTTTTTGATGGCAAGCTCATCTGCGGAACCCGTGCTATGAAGATTAAAACAAAGAGCTATGACGCCTTTGAAAGCGTCAATTTCCCGTATATAGCTGAGGTCAAACACGATAAGATAAGCTACAATAAATATATTTCTGAGCATTTTAAGAAAAAGCTTACAGAGCTGACCCTAAGGGAAAAAGTATTTGATAGCATAGCGGTTTTAAAGATTTTTCCTGGTATGGATACTGAGCTTTTTACCTTTGTTAAGGGCAGATACAAGGGTGTTATAATTGAGAGCTTTGGTATTGGAGGAATTCCCTTTGAAAACAAGGATATAACCACTAAAATCAAAGAAATGACCGAGGCAGATATGGCTGTTGTTGTGACAACACAATGCCTAGAAGAAGGAGTTGACCTGGGCATTTATGAAGTGGGAAAAAAATTGCCCGCAGATAAAATTATCTATGCAAGTGATATGAATACA
The DNA here is from genome assembly GCA_028278115.1 of Clostridia bacterium. Lineage (GTDB taxonomy): Bacteria > Bacillota > Clostridia > Peptostreptococcales > Caminicellaceae > JANQEZ01. Next base: position 2,245 of record JANQEZ010000277.1, on the reverse strand, counting down.
GAAGCCCTAGTGGCAAAATTGATGTGTGCACTGGGAAGAACAAATGATTTAACTGAGGTGAAGAAGTTTATTGAAACACCAATAATGTTTGATATAAATAGAGATTGTTAATGTTTTTATTAGTATAATTAAGATTTTCTTTGAAAAGAGTTTTAATTTGATTTGGCTAATTTCTGACAGCTAACAGCAAAAACTTTAAAAGTAAAACCATAGTTTAAAGGGGGCTGTCGGGAAATCAGTAAATTTGATTATCCCGACAGCTTTTCTTATAAAAAAAGACTCTAATAATCCACCTCTTTAATTTTTGATTATTAGAATCACACTTTAATTTTTTAGTGCTTAAAAATTTGCACACAAATAAAACCTAATAAAAATTAAGCTTATTTTCTTTTTATGCTACTTTTCCTTCAAAGCTACTGAGCTGTCCGCTCTTAAATCTATGATATCTCATAAGGTTTAATCCCATTACATAAAGTAGTACTTCTTTATATACTTTTTCCTTACCTCGATAGTTAAATCTTCTGAAATCATGATTTTCTTTCATATTTCCAAAAGAGCCTTCGGCTTGAACTGACCTTATTTGACGATATCTAATCCCTTTTTCTGTATGAATGTTGTTTTCAGATTCTGTCTTCAAATTTTCCCATTTTCTGTTAATCTTCATCATTTTATTTTTTTCTTTATGTTTTTCCTCATCATAGTTATATAGACACTGTGGTTTAAAGCTGCAACCACTACAATCATTACATCCATATACTTCATACTCTCTTATGTATTCTTGTGATTTTCTAGTTTCTATCCTTATGAATCTGAGTTCTCTGTTATTATGGCATATGTAAACTCTCTGTATTTTACCATCATTATGGACAATTTCTCTTGTCTCCATGTTATAGTGCTTACCTATATTTTGGTGATACTTTCTCCTTTTTTTCATCTCATGTTCCTGTAATTTTATATAGCTATATATTCTCTTTTGCTTTAGATAATCAAGATTTTCTTCTTTGCAGTAGCCACTATCTGCTGTGACTTCCTTTAATGTATTTTCAAATACTTCTCTATGTTTTTCAAGTAAAGGAATCAAAGTATTATAATCAGTTCTGTCATCACTTACCGACGTATGGACTATAAAATAGTTCTCAATCCCAAACTGAACATTATATCCTGCCTTTAGCTGGCCATTCACCATATGATCGTCCTTCATTCTCATAAATGTTGCATCGGTATCTGTCTTAGAGTAGCTATTTCTTCCTTCACCCATTATTTCAAAATGATTCTTATATTTCATTAGTCTTATTCCATAATCCTCTAATGATTCATGAATTCTCTGAAGTTCACTTTTTCTCTTTCCCTTACCGTTTACGAAAGCAATTTCTTCATCCCCTGCTATTTTTTTTAGGTGACTTTGAAGGTAGATTACCTGATTTATGCCTATATTATCTATTTCTAAAATTTTATTATTGCTAAGTTTCTTCTGATGATTCTTTTTTCTCTTTTTATTATTTTCTATGATTTTCTTTACTTTCTCACTACCTTCTGTTATAAACATCTTAGCTTCTTCTAAACCATACTTTTCCTTATATCCAGGCGTCTTTATCAAATTATTATACTCTTTATAAATCTTCCTAATTTTATCTAGCAGATTTACTACGTGATAATTTATACTTCCCCTCCATACAAAAGTATAGCGATTTGCATTCGCCTCTATTTTCGTACCATCTATAAACAGTTTATCGAGTTTTAGATAATCCTCGCTTGTCATAATTTTTATAAACTGATAGTGTAAATCCTCCATAACTTCTATCAGTAGCTTATCATTCTTAAAGCTATAAAATGCATCTCTTTTTGGAGTCTGACCACCACATAAATACATGAAACAGATATCTCTTTCACAAAGCTCTACTATCTTATCTACTGCTCTTACTCCCCTCATACTTGCATATAGTATTATTGCATACATCATTATAGGATTATATCCCCTACGTCCTTTTGGTTTACACATCTTTAGTAGCTTTTCAAAATTCATTACCTCCAATACTTTTTTCAGTGTGTGAACTGGATCGTTCTCCGGTAATCCTATTTCGTACAGGTTAAATTTAATTTTCTGTTGCTCTTTTTCAAAAAATTCGTTATAATATTCTTGCTTATACATAGTTACATTTTATAATGTAACGAAAAAAAGGACATCTCTTTTTAAAGATTTGTCCTTTTTTTATTTGGCTATTTTCTATTTCCCGACAGCCCCTTT
>JANQEZ010000268.1 GCA_028278115.1 Clostridia bacterium | reverse complement strand
GTTTGCTACTTTACATAATAATTCAGATGTAGAAAAGAATCAAACAGTTGCAGGAACAAGGGGGATAATCCTTGTTCCTGCAACTGTTTGATTCTTTTCAACAACTGAATTATTATGTAAAGTAGCAAACATAATCATATCAATATCATTTATTTTAGAAAGTGCTGATAGGTTTACTTTAAGTACGCCTCTAGCCTCTGCCTTTATACTTATCTTTCCTTCACAGGGCCCCGTAAGGTATAAACCATCTCCAGCAGATGCCTTTGCAATTCTTATGGCGGCTTCATCCTCATGAATCTTTTCTTCATTAAGCTCAAATACATATACATTGTATTTACCCATATTCTTTAGTATTTCAATATCTTCACCCTGTATAATATGTCCCTTCTTAAATGCAGCTCCTTTAAACTTTCCAGGAACAATTCTAGTTAAATCGTGTCCAAGGACCATGCCCACAGCATCCTCTACCCTTACTTTCTTCATGCCTCTACCCCCTAAATTGAGAATATGGATATCGAAAAAATTCGTAACTAGAAGGGATTACGAATTTTTTAATATACTATACTATTAAATCTCTAGCAGCTTTTAATAATTTTCCTGACTTAATTATATCATATGCTTTCTTGATATCTATAGTGAGGCATCTATCTCTTTCTAAGAAAGGTACTTCATCCCTGAGCTTATCAAATACAAGCCTAGTGGCTTTCCCAAGTCTTTCTGGCTTTCTAAGATCAATTGCTTGGGCAGCATGTAAAAGCTCAAGCCCCAGTATGTAATAAAGATTATCTACTATCTTAGCCACCCTTCTGACCACATGTGGTGTGTTATTTGCATGATCCTCTATTTCTCCTGCTACTGAAAAATAATCCATTGACGAAGGATTGGCTAAATGCCTTATTTCAGTGTCTAAGGATGTAAAAGGCTTTTGTATCGTCTGATAGGCTTGAACCTCTCCTTCACTAGGGGATAAGAATCTAGGAAGCCCAGTAAAATTTGGATTAGAAAGCTTTATAGTTCTATGACATGACAGCTTTGATAGATGACTTAAGGCAATAGCAAGCATTTCAAAACCTACAGCCCAGGTAGTTATTTCAAAGTTTTGACAGGAAATTATTTTTCTTTCCTCAATAAGTACACATGGATTGTCGTCGGATGTATTGAGCTGTATTTCAAGATATTTATTTACATATTCAAGGGCATCCCTTACCGAGCCATGTACTGCACATGCATCCCTATAAGATAATGGGTCTTGCACACTCTTTGTTATGTCTTTTTTATTAAGGTAGCTTCCCTCTAGATATTCTCTTACTTTTTCTGCACAATATATCTGTCCAGGCATCTTTCTTATTTCATTTACAATGGGATTAAGGGGGGTAATATTTCCATCAAGCCCTTCAAGGGATAGGGCATAAATTATATTTGCCATGTCTATTAAGTCCTTTACATCTTTTAAAACAAGGGCTCCTTTACCTGCCGAAAGTGCACTGGAGGAAACTATTGCAAGACCATCCTTAGGCCCCAATACAACTGGCTTTAATCCAGCCATTGTCATGGCTTTTTCCGTATCCATTCTTTCTCCTTCATAAAAAACTTCGCCTTCACCCATTATTGCAAGACCTATATGGGATAGACATGCTATATCCCCTTCGCCAACGGACCCCCTCTCAGGGATAACAGGATGTATTCCATGATTAAGAAACTCTTTATACATCATGGCAACTGCTGGCTGCACACCTGTTCTTCCCACAAGGAATGTATTAAGCCTTGCTAGAAGTATCGCCCTCACATCTTCTTCCGATGCCTCTGGTCCTATGGCTACACAGTGGGCATATATTAAATTTCTATTATATTCTTCAAAATACTTACCAAAAACTCTCTTATCCTTATTCCATCCTACACCTACAGTAAATCCATAGATAGGTATACCTTGATCTGCAAGTTCAAAAACAAGCTTTCTAGCTTCTTCCAGCCTTTCTTCGGCCTCTGGAGCTATATCCACCTTTTGACCCTGTCTTGCTACCCTTTCAACATCTTCGATTGATAGATTTTCTCCCCTTAATTCTAGTAGCTGGCTGCTCATTTCCTTCTTCACCCCTTTTAGCGGTTTTATTTTATATTCAAAATCCTGAAGGTTATTTACCCCTTTTCTCTGATTGCCTTTAGCACTCTTTCTGGTGTGGCTGGCAGGTCAGTAATATTTATATCTAAAGCATCATTAATAGCATTTATAATGGCTGGTGCTGTAGCTGCTGCACATACCTCACCTACACTTTTAGCCCCAAAGGGTCCAAGTGCTTCACCTTCTTCAATTAATTCTACCCTTACATCAGGCATATCTGGTGCATTAATAATATGATATTTAGAAAAGTTTAATGTTCCAACCCTTCCCATCCTATCTATCTTTATTTCCTCTGATAGGGCAAGACCTATACTCATATGGGCTCCGCCTTGAATCTGCCCCTCAACAAAGTCTCTGTTTATTGCCTGACCAATGTCATGAACAGCTAATACATCAATAACCTTTACTAGGCCAGTGAATCTATCAACCTCTACTTCAACGAAATTAACTGCATATACACCGGGATTGGCAGGAGACTTGTAGGTATGGGTTACTTCTATATCTTCTTCCAATTCATTCTGTATTTTTACAACCATCTCTCCAAAGGTAAATTTATTTTCTTCATCCTCTACATTCCATATGAAACCATCTTTAATAGTTATATTATCTTCTTTACAATCCAAAATCACAGAGCTTTTAGCTATCAATTCTTCCCTTGCAAGCTCAGCAGTTTTCTTGGCTCCACCGCCACATACAAAGGTTACTCTACTTGCTTGGGTACCGGCTGAATCATATGGACTAAAGGCTGTATCCGCTTGAGGGACTATAACTTTATCAGGGTGGATATCCAAAACTTCACCAACTATCTGCTTCATCGTTGTTACAGTTCCACAGCCTTGGTCGTGAATAGCTGATTTTAATACTACTGCATTGTCGTTTGTAATCCTCATAGTCATTGTAATAAAGTCTGGATATGCTCCATGATATCCATTACCGTGGACAGCACATGCCATACCAAAACCCCTTACAAATCTGCCCTTTGCCTTAGCTTTACTTCTTTTCTTCTTCCACTTAAATACTTTCATTCCCCGCTCTACACAATCAATTACTCTGGCATTACCTAAATCCGGACCACCTGTTGGGTCTTTATCATAGGGCTTAACAAAATTCTTAAGCCTTAGCTCAGCAGGGTCCATATGCAAACCCCTTGCAATATTATCTATATTTATTTCTGTCGCTGCATGGATTTGTGGTGATCCATATCCTCTACAGGCTCCTCCTACTACAGTATTAGTAAAATATGACCTTCCATTAAAGGTTTGATCTTTTATTTTATACATTCTAAAGGATTTCTTTCCCATGGCCATTGGGACAGCTGAACCATTTGTATAATATGCACCTATATCAATATCTGCATCAATATTTCTGGCTAAAATTTTTCCCTCATGGTCTACCGCTGTTTTAACACAAATTTTTGAAGCATTTCTGCTTCTCATCCCTATAATTGACTGTGTTCTATCTGTAATCAATTGTACTGGCTTTCCAGTTTCCATAGCTAAAAAGGCACAAATCGGCTCAAGTATTGGCTGTCCTTTCCCCCCAAAGGAGCCGCCCATAATGGTCTTTATTACTCTAATATTATCAAGGGGGATATCAAGGGCTTCAGCTATAATCAATTGTACTTGAAAGACTACTTGACAAGGTGACCAGACGGTTATATTTCCAAAGCTATCCTGCTCTGCTACACATATATGGGTTTCCATAGCTGCATGATGCTGCTTTGGAGTTGTGATGACATCCTCAAATACCATTTCTGCCTCTTTTAATATTTGGCTTGAGTCTCCACACTTTATAGTTTTTTCAAAGGCTTTGTTGCTTAAGCCATGTATATATGTAGTGCCTTCCTTCATTGCATCCTCTATTGAAGTAATAACTGGAAGCCTTTCATACTCAACCTTTATTAAAGATAAAGCTCTCTCTACTGTTTCCATGTCCTTTGCAACTACAATAGCTACCCTGTCTCCAACATGTCTGACTTTTTCAGTTAGGATTAACTCATCTCTAGGAAAATCAACACCCTTATACCACTTATGGGAGTTATAATAGTTTTTAGGTACATCCCTATGGGTAAACACCTTAACTACTCCCTTTAATGCCTCTGCCTTGGAGGTATCAATATTTATAATATTAGCATGGGCTGCATCACTAAGCAGCATCTTTGCATAAAGCATTCCACCCAGCTTCATATCTCCCGCATACTTGATTTTTCCAGTGACCTTTTCTTTAACATCATGTTTTCTAATTGATTTACCAATATACTTGAATTTTTCCTTCACTAGCTATCACCTCCTGGGACAACATTTCCGAAGAGTTTATAAAAAATATCATGACCTATTCCTTTTATCGCTTCCCTCTTATAGACTTGAGAGCTTCTTCCAGCTATTGAAATGTCAACTTGTTTAGTTAAGGCTTTACTAAAATATTTTAAAAGTTCCTTCGATGGAATTTTATTATTTAAGGCTTCTTCGACGATTTCTGAACGAAAGGACTTAGGTCCTAAGGCTCCTAAATAAACTTTAGCATCTTCGATTAGCTTTTCCTTTGGGCTATACTTTAAAGCTACAGCAGCATTAATCTTGGATATTGTCACTGCTTTTCTTGTTCCAAGCTTTGCAAAGGCTGAAATATAATCATTACTTAGCTTTGGAAATACTATTTCAACAATAGCTTCATCAAACTTTAGATTATTTCTCCCAGACCCAATAACTACTTCATCAATTGTCTTTTCGTAAATTTTTCCTTCTCCACTTACAATCTTTAAACTTGCCCCAACTGACATAAGAGGTGGAATAGTATCGGCACATGGAGAAGCATTTCCTATATTACCAGCTATGGTTCCTCTATTTCTAATTTGTGTGGAGCCCACCTGACCCGCTGCCTGTGATAGCGATGGTAGATATTTTTTTATCAGTTTATTTTCACTTATATCTGTAAGGGTTGTTCCCGAGCCAATTCTAATTACATCTTTATCTTCCTTTACATATTTCAAATCATTAATTCTTGATAGGTCAATTATCGTACCTCTATATCGCTTTCTTTGACTTAACTGTATTACAAAATCTGTTCCCCCTGATATCAGCCCAGTATTTTCGTTGGCACAGACTAGGCATTCTATTAGTGCTTCTAAATTATCAGGCGTTTTTATAATTATTTCACTCATTTTATCCTCCCTAACAGAATGCAGTATAATTTCAAGAGATATTTTCTGCATTTATCTTTCTATTGCATCCAGTACTGCATTAATTATTTTGGTATAACCTGTACATCTACAAAGATTCCCTTCTATGGCTCTTTTAATCTCTTCTTTGGTAGGATTTGGATTTTTTATAAGTAGAGCTTTACTAGACATAAGCATTCCTGGAGTACAGTATCCGCATTGTATTGCTCCATTTTTCATAAAAGATTCCTGAAGAATATCGAGCTCTCCACTTTTTTCAAGACCCTCTGTAGTAATTATTTCTTTTCCCTTTGCCTGCATTGCAAGTATAGTACAGGAAGTAACTGCTGCTCCATCCATTATAATTGTACAAGCTCCGCATTCTCCTTCACCACAGCCCTCTTTAACACTAGTCAAGCCAAGTTTGTTTCTAAGGGCGTCTAGAAGTCTCTCACCGGGATATACATCTATTATTTCATGTTTATCGTTTACTATAAATTCCAGCTTCATTACTATTCCTCCTATTGCAATCTTCATACTCTCATTCTATCGAATAATACTCTATAAACAGAAATCAGACACCTCATAGATAATAGCTTATTATTAGTTTACTATACCTATGATTAAAGTGTCTGATTTTGTTATTTTATCCCTGTGTTTAATATTAATTACTAGTCATCAATCTCTGAAATTAATTCCTTATCTATAGTAGCCGTTTCTGGATAAACAGCAACGTCGTATTTTTCTCTATGTGTAAACATCTTAATCATAGATATTGCCAGTGCAACATATATGAAAAGCACAGGAAGTGCTGCTGTCATAGGCAGTAGTTTCGTAGACTGTATAACACTTATAGCACCTTCAGTAGATGAAGTGGTTGCTATAATACTTAAGAAGGCAACTGAAGACATTACAAGACCCCAGAATATCTTAATATTATTAGGAGGTTCAACTGAAGCTCCTTTAGGAATGTTAACTGATAAGGATGCAACAGTTGAAGTCATTGAATCGCATAATGTAACTACCGATAGGAATAACGTTATCATAAATGCTATACTTGTTAAAAAGGGTAATGGGAAATTTTGTAGAAACGAAAATACCGAAGCTTCTAGCCCTTGATTCTGTATTACATTCCAGATTTGCCCTCCACCATTTAACTCTAAATGAATTGCATTGGAACCAAATACTCCAAACCAAAGAATGGCAAAGGATGCTGGAACTATTAAATTCATGAAAATAAATTCTCTAATAGTTCTTCCTTTAGCTATTCGCCCTAAAAATAATCCAACCATAGGTCCGTAAACTATCATCCAAATCCAATATATTACGGTCCACCACATTGGCCACTTTGAGCCTTCTATTGCACTTAGAAAAGTCATTCTCGTAAAGAATGTACTAATTGACTCTCCTATAGCCTCAACGGTAAAGAATAGAGAGAACCTAGTGGCACCAAATATGAATATAAATGCTAATAATCCTATAAATACCTTTGCATTCATATCAGATAATCTCTTAATTCCTTTTTGTAGCCCAGTATAGCTTGAGATAATAAAGGTTGAGACAATTACCACCAGTATTATACCCCTAATGAGATTTGTAGGTTCTATTCCAAATACTGCATTAAAACCTGCACCAAACTGTAATGACGCTACAGCTAGAATTGCCGATACGGAAACTGCAATTGCAAACAGACATACATTATCAACTATATGTCCTATTCCTGTAAAGCTTTTTTTACCAAAAAGAGGATATAGAGTTGACGAGATTCTAAATGGCAGTTTCATATTATAAATGGCAAAGCCTACAGCTACACCAAATATACAGTAGTGTGCATAGGAAGGAATACCCCAGTGAATCATACTAACTGATAATGATGTAAGGGCAGCTTGGGAGCTTCCAGCAGCTTGACCTAAGCCAGGAATGGGATTATTTAAGTGATAAATAGGTTCAGCTATTCCCCAGAAAACTATACCAGTACCGATACCACCACATAGAGATATAGCAAACCAGTTCCATCTACTAAGTATCGGCTTTGCATCCTTGCCTCCTAGCTTAATATTTCCATACTTAGACATAAGAAGCCAACCAAGGATTCCAAGGTTTGCAAGTGCCATAAGAGAATAAAGCCATCCAAACCAGTCATATTGAAAGTTAGAAATAGCAGTTTCAACATTATAAAAGGCGGTTGGACTAATGATACCCATTAAAATTATTAATAAAAAAAGTACGCACATCGGAACAAAAATGACTTTTCTAATAACGTTTTTTGACTCCGCTTTAATCATAATCTACCTCCTAGTCTCCATAAACTGTTTTCTTCTTTAACATAGCATAAAATACTAGTTAAATTGTTAACAACCTACTTAACATCCTCCTCCCTGTATTCCATATTGTTTCAAAACTTACAATCAATACATGGCTTATATAGATTTGTGCCCGTGAAGTTTTACTTTCAATGCTTCTCCTGTTAGCTGTCAGCCGTTAGCTATTAGCCGAATAGATATAATATCTTTGGTTAGAAAAAATATTTAGAAAAAGTTAACTTTCTAAGCCACATATTTATAAATATGCAAACACCTTCCTTTTCAATTTAATCAACACACCCCTATAAACTTTTACCTACTAAAGAAGGTCTTTAGCACAATTGAATACTTAATGGGTTTAATACTGTTTTTAAATAACGTATTGCCTATATAATATCAGTTAAACGTCAAAGAAAAGTCAAAATTTTATAATATTTTGACTTTT
>JANQEZ010000079.1 GCA_028278115.1 Clostridia bacterium | reverse complement strand
TTCTCTAAAGAATTCTAAGTTACTCTCAATTTATATATCTAAATATCCTAATGTTTCTGGGTATTTTAGATGTGTATAAATTGAAGCCTCGCCTGAAATCTTTTAGCTACCTCATAATTAAAAGGCTATACTAATATCATATGCAAATCTATTAATTTTGTTAAATCAATATTTATTACATCATAATCTTAGCCAAATATACAAAGGAGGATTTAATGAATACCCAATTTGGAAGTAAAATCCACAAAATATTAACAATTTACTCAACCATTTTTTCTATCCACTTTAGATTTTCTAAGTTATCCTCTTCGCCAATTATCTTTAAGTCCACAGCCCCCAAGTAGCTCATAAATTCCTCAAAGCATTGCTTCAGAGCCTTCTCCATTTCTTGGGAAATATCAACATCCTTTTCCCACCACCAGTTTATTATTTGAAGAATTCCGGTTTTCTTATTGAATTTTGGTTCAAATCTTGCTATAAATCTGTCCCCATATATTACTGGCAGCACATAATATCCGTATCTTCGTTGACTTATTGGCTTATAGACTTCCCATATATATTCAAATCCAAAAAGCTCCTTTATAAGCTTTCTATCCCATAATATATTATCCAAAGGGGCAATAAAGGCTGCTTGAGGCTTTATAACTATCCCCTCAATAACTTTATTCATGATTTTCATATCCTCTTTTCTAATATAGAAGGAATAATTGATATCCTCTACTTCAATTTGGATTATCTCTCCTTTTCTTTCAAGACTCATAATTGCCTCAGATCTTTCTTTAGTTTTCATTCCCTTTATGCCAAGCCAAGCGTCGCTTCCACGTGACCACAGCAGTCCAACAGCTCCTATTCTCCTCTTTACATTCCACTCAAAATATTTTTCATCTGTATCATTGGGGTCAATCATAGATATCAATTCTTCTGGAATATGCTTCTTAGTAAAATCATAGACCTTCCTTGTTCCAATCTTATGATGAATAATTAGCTCACCCCAAAAATACATGCTTTCAAGGGCTGCCCTTGCTGCTCTGGTAGGTGCCCAGCCCCAATCTACTTTAGTGTCAAATTTCAGGTCAATCGACGACAAAGGTCCTTTTTTAGACAGTTCATTCCTCACTTTAGATAATATCTTAGTTATTGGCTCTGCTTTATCTCCATATCGCTTGTATGCATCCTTTCTAAACCTTGAAAAAAAAGGCCAGTCATCAATTAAATAGATGGCCATGTTTTTATCCCAACCATCTAATAATCTTCTATCATGATACAATAGCGCCGTCAGAAGCTCAGGTTTAAAATTCTTTATTCTAGATTGAAGAACAAGATATGGATTATACCCAACTGTATCTAATGGGTCATATTGTATACATCCAACTTGACTGATATACTTAAGTATTCCATCCTTTCCCTTAAGACTCCTGGGATTTACAAGCTTATGATGCAATAGCAAGAAATGCTTTGCCTGATCTTTTGTTATTTTCATAGTAATATTACTCCCCTTTGTCAATGGCCTATTTTGAAAAATTTAGCAGAATATAACTTAATTTTAGCAAACGTGCGTTCCCTAGTCAATAAATCTTTGTTTATCTATCGTATTATGATTTGAAAATATATAATAGATTTTAGGTATTACTAAAAACAGCTAATTTAAAATAATATAACTTTTTTATGACAAGCATATAATTTTTTCTATAAAAGATTTATCTAGCTCCAATATAAGTTATAATATAATGAGGAGGTGTTTTATGGACAGGTTTAAAGATTTTACTCTTCAAGATGGATATGGCAATACATTTACCCTTAGTGAAACCATAGCAAATAGTAACGTACTCCTATTCTTCTATAGGGGAAAATGGTGAGGTGCTTGAGCCAAACAGTTCTTGCAGGTGCAGGAAAAATATCCAATTATAAAAAATGAATATAACACTGTTACATATGGTATAAGTGTAGACTCTCCAAAAGACTCTAAGGAATTTCAGGAAAAATTAAATCTATCTTTCCCATTACTCAGTGATGAAGATAGCGAAGTAATAGATGCCTATGACGTATCTGATACGGCTAAGAAAAACGGTAAAATCATTTCCTTATCTGCAAATATTATTATAAATACAGCGGGTGATGTTATATACTACCACAAAGGACATTATCGAGAGCGCCCTTCAGTAGATGAAATGATTGAGGTTTTGAAAAAAATATAGTATAGGCAGAATGATTATGAATTTTACTTAAATACATATCATAAAAATCTCACTCCTTGTTAATATTGAGTGAGATTTTTTATAATTTTTTTATTTCGCCATTTTCCTATTATAGGGAACCAACTTTAAAAAGAAAGAAATTATATTGATGAGAGGGGGGATTATGATATTTTATTTCACTCTACTGTTGTTTAACTATAAATGTGTGCCCCAAAAGTTTTACTTTCAATGTTTTTGCTGTAAGCTGTCAGCCATTAGCTATTAGCCAAATAGGCATTATAGTTTTAGTTAAGAAATATTTATAGAAAAGGTTAAGTTTTAAGGTCACACATCTATATTAATAAACTACCTCATAACGCAGCATCATTTCATGGTCTTCGTGCTCTAATATATGACAATGCCAAGGATAAACTCCAACATAGGGGCCAAATCTCATGATAATTCTTGTGATTTCTCCTGGGTTAGCTCTAACTGTATCCTTCCATCCCCTTTCATTTAACTCTGGAGGTATTTTGGGTCCAGTTGTTAGAATCTGTCCTGTCTCTTTATAATAGTCTACATCAAAGAGCTGTCTATCCAATATTTGGAAATTGACTAAATGCAAATGTATGGGATGAGTAGAATTAGCTAAATTTATCAAGGTCCAAACCTCTATACTTCCAAGTTTAGGCTTTATTGTAATTGGATCATCCCACATTTTTCCATCTAGTAGTAAAAAGGCTCTACCATATTCATCTTCTTCTCTAACCAAGGTGAGATGTCTATCCATTATTGCATCTTTTTCTAGTAAAGGCTTTATTGTGGTCATTCTATATGGAATTACGCTATAATCATGGCTGGAAAGGGGTAGGCTTACTCTAAACTGCATAATCTGACCATCGGTTCTGCAGTCAGGAGGATTCCCCCTTGGAAATGGTGACGCGGCATCATTGGTCATGGTAATATACTGTCTAGAATATTTTGAAAAATCAATTATCACATCTGCCCGTTCTGCCGGTGCAAGTAAAATTTCTCTGGTGATAACTGGACTCTCTAAAAGCCCATCATCGGTTCCAATTTGATAGAATGGTTGACCCGATGAAAGCCTGATTCTGTAAAATCTTGAGTTCGATCCATTTATTATTCTAAACCTATATTTTCTCGGCTGCACATTAAGGTATGGCCAAACCTTACCATTTACTAGGATTGTGTCTCCAAAAAAGTCCGGCACCACCGATGGGCATACCCCAGGAACAGGAGGGTCTGGTTGGGTTGGGTAGTAAAGAGAACCATCATCATTAAATGATCTATCTTGAATAAGCAAGGTCATCTCAAATTCCCCCTTCGGCAAACCCAGAAGTGCTTCCTTTGGATCACGTATGATATATGGCCCAGCCAAACCTGCATATACATTAAGACGGGTAATTCCTATGGCATGGGCATGATACCAAAGTGTTGCTCCCCTTTGTATGTTTGGATAATCATATATTTTAGTTGTAAAAAAGGGGCCAACCTCTTTGTAGTCCTTTGTAAACCAAGCATCGGGGTATCCATCACTGTAGGGCATCACAACTCCTCCATGTAGATGTATTACCGTCCTGACTCTAGGTTTATCAGGTTCTGCACCGTGTACAGTTGTATCTACAGGTAATAAATGCTCCTTAGGCAGATTATTCATCCACTTTACCTTAATCCATTCATTGGTTTTGACTTCAATAGCTGGGCCAGGATAATCGCCTTCAAAGCCCCATACGGTAGTCTCTGGCAGATCCCTATGGAGTTTTTTTTTGAATTCCTGCATTTCTATTTCATAGTAGGGAACTCCACACAATATTCCCTTGGGCTTTATGGTTCTTATCCTTGGAAGTTCATCGACAAACTTGGATAAGGACATTTCATCCCTCCTTTTTCATAGTAGAATTTATATAAAAATACTATTGCTTAATATTATATATACACTATAATAATTTTTTAGAATTTAATATTTTATCAAAATAAGCATATTAATATTAGTAAAATGTTAATCACGTATCTATAATTTTATTTGGAGGTGGAATTTAGTGAATAAAAAGGTTCTAAGATGGGAAATTGGAGGCATACTTTTTATAGTTGCATTAGGCTTCTTTTTACATTTTGCATATGAGTTGTCGGGTGAATCCCAGATAGTTGCTCTATTTGCAGCAGTTAATGAGAGTGTTTGGGAGCATTTAAAGCTTGCCTTTTGGCCTGCACTTTTATATGCAATCATTGAATACCCTTTTATTAAAAATGATTCAAATAATTTCTTGATTGCAAAGACAGCTAGTCTATATATTACTCCTATAATTATTGTTTTTTTATTTTACTCTTACAAGGCTCTGTTTGGAGAGCATAATTTGTTCATTGATATCTCTATTTTTATATTAGCTATTATAATAGGTCAGTTAGTAAGCTATAAAATACTGACTTCACCTCAACTACCCAGGGTATATTCCATTATTTCTCTAGTGGCTTTGTTAGTCATAATTTCTGTTTTTCTTTTATTTACCTTCTATCCGCCTCGCCTTCCAATATTTATGGATATGAATACTGGTGAATATGGAATACCCTAATTTATGGGAGAAGCCTCTGATTTAAGCTTAGGATTTTTCTTTTGTGCATCTATTGAGTACCTATGGATTTTTATTGTAAAGCATATGGAAAGAAGAGCTCTGTATAGTTTATGTAATACTACAAGAGCTCTTCTTTTAATCTTCTTCCATTCTATTATAATCCTCTATATTTCCTAAAACTATTTTTATTTCTCCTTCTTCCTGTATCAATTTCCACTCCTGATAAAATCCTATCTGTTCATCGGCGGTGCCTTTAATATACTTTAATGTAATAACTACTCTATCGGAATATTTCTGTGTTATATGAAGACCAATTTCATAATCCCTCAGTTGCTTTATATATATAGGCATAAGCTCTGTAAACTCTTGGAAGCTTATCCTTGCTTTGCTTCCTTTGTCCAGCATTATATATGCCTTTTCATATCTTTCCAGATTCAGGCTATCCAAAAAATCCTTTAGTATATAATAATGGGTTACATCTCTTTTTTGAATAATATCTTCATTCCTTGTAAAGGGTTGATTTATTGAAAATTTTCTATGGGAAAATTCAATTGTTTCCCCTTCAACGAAGATTTGAACCTTTTGGATATACTCAAGGTGAGTAAGGGAATTTACAAGGGACCATATAATTATTTCTTCGCCTAGTTCTTCCCACTCAATGCCCTCTATATATTCCTTAGAAAAATTCACATAACAAATCTCATCAATAGTCTCTATGGAGATGAGCTTTGAATTTTGAGGTATAGTTGCTGCAAATGTCGTATTTCTTGGTCCCTTCATTAGTTCATCCACTATAACCCTTTCAAATATCATATCCTTAGTGGCAACCTCTCTATTTTCCTCCACCAATTTACCATTCTTGGCAAAATATAATGTGAATATGGAATCAATCTCCTCTGGAACCGGAGGTATTGGTCTAATCCTATCGGATACATTTGCATCTTGCTGGAGTGTAACCCCAAAAATTATTACAATAAATATCAATGCTAAAAAAATATATACTCTATAAAAGAACCTCAAAATTATTCCCTCCCAAATTGATAAATAAAGCTCAATAAAGCTTTTATAACTACATACTATACAGTTGCTTTTAAAGGTAGTAAGATATAGAAAGTAGTTCCTTCATTGACGACGCTTTCAACATGTATCTCCCCCTGATGCAGTGCTATTAATTGCTGGGTTATGGACAATCCAAGGCCTGTACCTCCGCTTTTTCTATCCCTCGCCTTATCTACTCTATAGAATCTATCAAATATGAAGGGTAGTTCTTCTTCTGGTATACCTATGCCTGTATCTTTTATCTTTATAATAAAATTATCTTTATCAACGTCTAGTTCAATATCCACTTGTCCATTTTCAGATGTATACTTTATAGCATTCGATATAATATTAATCAATGCCTGTTGAATCTTAAACTTGTCTAGCATAACCTGGGTTTTAATTTTTTCTACAAAATTTATCCTTATATTCTTTTTGTCTGCCAATGGTCTTAAACTATTAATAACCTTTTCTATCAAATAATTAACATACGTTAATTGATAATCAAGATCAATAGCCTCTTTTTCAAGGTCTACTAAGTACAATAAGCTATCTATTATTTTGTTTAATCTGTCTACTTCTGAATCAATATCCTTTAAAAATTCTTTATATAATTCTTCCGGTGCATGGTCTTGATGAATCAAGGATTCCGAAAGGATTTTTATAGAGCTCAGTGGCGTTCTCAGCTCATGGGAAACATTCCCAACAAACTCTCTTCTCTGTTTATCTACTTGATCTAGCTTAGTTGTCATCAGATTAAAGGCTCTGCCAAGTCTGCTTATCTCATCATCTCCATAGACTTCTACTTTTTGATTAAACTTCCCCTTAGCCATTCTCATAACTGCCTCCGTAAGCTTTTCAATTGGCTTTGAAATAATATCTGCGAAAACAAAGCTTATAAACGCTGTTATTGCCAAACCAAAGAATGAAAGCAGCATAAACTTTTGCATAGTGATTTTTATGGTGGAAAATATTTCTTCTAAAGAAGATGATATAAACACCGCTCCTAATATTCTTCCTCTACTTACAATTGGTACTGATACATACATTACCCTTCCATACATTTCTAAATAATGTTGATTAGCTACATTCTTGCCTAAAAGTGCAAGTGAAAGCTCCTCTTTATTTAATCTCTGCCCTTGAAATGTATCATAGGAATCTATTAATATTCTCCCATTAATATCCGATACCATTACCCTTGATCTTAATTCAATACTGAGCTTTTTTACTATATCTGTAACATTTTCGTTAATATAGTCATTATTGATTTCTGGGATAAAGGGGGATAGTCTATCGGCAATAATATTACCCTGTGTGAGAAGGCTAACTTTTTTTTCATTAACATAGTTCATTCTAAGGGATTCATTTATAAAGGCGTTTATTAACAAAATAGTTAACAATACTAATAATAAATAGGTGGAAACTAGCTTCCACCTTAATCCCTTGAATTTCTTATTTATTTCTAAAATAGTAACCAACTCCCCATTTAGTTAAAATATACTTTGGTTGGCTTGAATTGCTCTCTATTTTTTCCCTAAGTCTTCTGACGTGTACATCTACCGTTCTAACATCTCCGAAGTATTCATAGCCCCAGATGGTTTCTAGAAGCTCTTCCCTTGAATAAATCTTTCCAGGATTAGTTGCTAAAAGTAATAACAAATCAAATTCCTTTGCTGTTAGACTAATATCTTGTCCATCAAGACTTACCTTTCGACCTAGTGTGTTAATGGTAAAATCATCTATGTCCAATATATTTGTATGTATAGGGACATCCTTTAAATCTACTCGTCTGAATATAGCCTTAATCCTAGCCTTAAGCTCAAGTATATTAAATGGTTTAGTTAAATAATCGTCTGCACCATATTCAAGCCCTAAGACTTTGCTTGTATCCTCACCCTTTGCTGTTAATATTATAATTGGTACCATAGATTTTTCCCTTATTTTTCTACAGACCTCTAATCCGTCCATCTTAGGAAGCATCAAATCCAAAATGACTAAATCATATTCATTATTCATGGCTTTTTCATAGGCTTCCAATCCTTCAATTGCAGTATCTAAAACATAACCTTCTTGCTCTAAGCTGTATTTTAAACCCTTTAATAGAATTTCTTCATCATCAACAACTAAAAGTTTCTTTGACATTAAATAATCACCCCATCGTTTTTTGTGCATCTATAGAGAATCCATAGTAAATCTTAATTTATACATATACCACATTAATGTACATATCAAAATATCCGATGCTTCTAGGGATTTTTGATGTGTATAAATTAAAGTTTTGACTGGAATCTCTATAAGTGAATTGCATAATCACCCTACTAGACAGATTGATGCTGCATATGGTTTTAAAGCGCTCAAGTCATCTCATATACATTACTTAAATTATCTGAATTAACATTATACAATTTTCTTACCTTATTCTGAATAAAATATTATGCTTTTAGTATTTATCATTATAATAATAATAATTCTTTTCAAATCATTTATCAAGTAAAATACCATTTACTGGGAGCCTATCCTTTGTTTTTTATGGTTTTAGCTTAATCATGCTAAAACCCTCTTATCTTCTATACGTTTTGTGAGTTTAATGGAGTCAAAGTGCTCCAAAATTGGAACAACATATTTTCTAGATGTATTTAAAATATCTCGAAACTCTGCCAAGGATATGCTTTTATTCTCATTTAGAAAATCTATAAGAAGCTTTTTTGCTTTATTATAAGAGTCTATATGGAGTAAAACATCTTCGCTTACTTTAATTAGTGAGCCAGAAGCAGCTATCACATCTATTACATCTCTTAATTCTTTATCCTTAACTTTTATATTCAGATGATTTATAATATCCTTAAATACAGGGGGCTTAAATTCATTTTCCTTATATATTTTCAGTATTTTATCCCTTAGGATTCCCTGTTCCTTGGATAGTTTGACTTCAAAACCTTTTAGAGAAACTAAATCATTTAAGGCCTGTACAACATTATTTTTACTATAGTGCTCCAATATCTCATCGAACAGCTTTCCCTTTGTATTTTTAAAAAATCTACTTTTTATCTCTTCCTTTGAAACACCGGGCTTTAAGGGATTTTTTTTATGAAAACTAGCTAAGAAGCTGGTTAATGCCTCTTGAGATTCTTCAAGAAAATCACGATGTAGGAGCACGCCATTTGAAAACCTTACAGCTATTTCATCCTTTAAAAAACTATCTACTGTTTCTTCTACTAATTTTTCCGGTAAACCGGTCTGCACTGTAATAGATTTTATATTAGGCAGATTGCTGCTAGTTTTTCTCAAGACATTTTCAATTATTACCTCCTTATTACCTTCACTTTTAGCCATTAGATCATTTATTACATCATCATTGGCTCTTTTATGCTTAACAGCATTTGGATCAAGTATGATTCCTCCTCCTATTGTTTCTAAAGGAGAGTAATATCTAATAACAAATCTATCACCATACTTACATGCGGTTTCTTCTTCAAGTCTTAGCTGAGCATAGCAGCTCTCACCAGGATTTACCTCGTCTTTATCCAATAAAGCAACCCTGCAAAGTATCTCCTTTGTTCCATGATAAAACCTCAGTCTATTCCAATGTTCAATCTTTCTCTTAGAGCTTTTAAGCAGATTTAGCTTGATATCAACTATCATTGAGTTTTTCATGGAATTTTCCTCAGCCAGAATATCCCCTCTATCAATATCGTCCTTTTTAACACCCGTTAGATTTATTGCGACCCTCTGTCCGGCATATGCCTTTTTTACAGCTTTTCCATGGACTTGAATATTTCTAACCTTTGCTTCTAAACCCTTGGGATAAAGCATAAGGGCTTGCTTTTCTATAATAGTACCTTCAATTAAGGTACCGGTAATAACCGTGCCAAAACCAGACATAGTGAATACCCTATCTATAGGAAGTCTTAGAGGCTCTG
Source organism: Clostridia bacterium (assembly GCA_028278115.1). Classification (GTDB taxonomy): domain Bacteria; phylum Bacillota; class Clostridia; order Peptostreptococcales; family Caminicellaceae; genus JANQEZ01. The sequence goes on along the minus strand of JANQEZ010000079.1, from coordinate 16,207 downwards.
TGATATCCTTTTCCTCAACATCATCGGTGAGCTCGGTTATATAAGCTTTAAGCTCATCTATTCCACTTCCTTCAAGGGCAGAAACAGGTACGATGGGTGCATTTTCTAGAAAAGTTCCACTTACCTTTTCATGTATTTCTTCCTTTATCAGGCTTAGCCATTCATCATCAACTAAATCCCTCTTGGTAAGCACTACAATCCCCTTTTTCACATCTAGAATTGATAATATGTCTAAATGCTCCTGGGTTTGGGGCATTATCCCTTCATCGGCTGCTATAACCAACAATACTAAATCTATTCCACTAACCCCAGCAAGCATATTTTTTATAAATCTCTCGTGTCCTGGCACATCAACTATTCCAGCTTTTTTCCCCTTTGGAAGATCAAAGTAAGCAAATCCAAGCTCTATGGTTATCCCTCTGTTTTTTTCTTCTTTTAGTCTATCGGTTTCTATACCTGTAAGGGCTTTAATAAGGGTGGTCTTTCCGTGGTCAATATGTCCTGCTGTCCCGATTATAATATTACTCATGCTTACCTCCTGTTTCCAATTGCTTAATGGCAGTAACAATATTGTCAAATTCGTCTTCCTCTATGGTTCTGACATCTAATAATAATCTATCCTCATTAATTCTACAAATTATTGGAATAGTAAAGCCTCTAAGAAATTCTTCCATTTTTTTTGTGCTTAATCCTTCTTTATTAAGGGATATTAAATAAGTAGGCAGCTTTTCAATAGGCATAGAACCCCCGCCCACCTGTGAATATCCTTCTATTAGCAAAGCTTCAACTGTCTTTGCTACCTCAGTTATTTTGCTAAGCAATTTTTCTGCCTTTTCTTTGATTCTGTCACTATCCATTGTAAGCATCTTTAAAGTGGGAATCTTTTCAATCACTTTTTTTTCATCTAGATATAATCTTAAGGTTCCTTCAAGGGCTGTTAATGTCATCTTATCAACTCTAAGGGCTCTCGTTAGCTGGTTCTTTTTCATTCTTTCAATATACTTTTTCCTTCCAACAATGATTCCAGCTTGGGGTCCACCAAGCAATTTATCTCCACTGAAGGTTACAATATCTGCCCCCCTTGCAACACTCTCTAAAACCGTAGGTTCATATGTTATTCCATATTTAGAAAAATCAATAAATGTACCACTACCTATATCTTCAATAACAGGAATATCATATTTTTTCCCCAGTTCTACCATTTCTTCAATATCTACTTCCCTGCAAAATCCTAATATTTTATAGTTACTGGTATGTACTTTTAATATTGCAGCAGTATTTTCATTGATATTATTTTCATAGTCATAAACATGGGTTTTATTGGTGGCTCCAACCTCTTTCAGTATAGCTCCACTTTGCATCATAACTTCGGGGACCCTAAATGAACCACCTATTTCCACCAATTGTCCCCTTGAAACAATTACCTCTTTATTCTTAGCCATTGTATTTAGAACTAATAGCACTGCCGCTGCGTTATTATTTACTACTAAGGCAGACTCTGCTCCCGTAAGTTTACATATTATCTCCTCAACATGTGAATATCTAGAGCCCCTTTTGCCTGTAGATACATCAAATTCTAGCGTTGAGTAATTACAAGCCACATCAACTATATCCTTTACAATTTCTTCGCTGATTAATGCTCTTCCAAGGTTTGTATGTAGAACAACTCCTGTTGCATTTATTACTTTTCTCAGGCTCATGTTACCCTTTTTTTCAATATCTTCAATAATATCTTGAATTAGCTTGTCTTCATTGAGATCGAAGTTTTTTAGCTCCTCATCCTTTAAGCTCAATATTGCTTTTCTAATTTCATCAATTCTATTTCTAACTACTTCAACAATTGTACTTCTTGGAAACCTTTTGATAGTTTCAATAATTGTCTCACTTGACAGTATTTCATCTACCTTTGGCAATCTCATAAGTAAGTTCTTTTTATCCATATTTTCACTCCCGAAATAAACTATTTGTTATATCCCAAAAAAAGTAAAGCCTTTTCAATTATCAGATTATAATTTGATTATAATTTTTTTTCTATAAAATTATAACATAATTATTGACATTTTTAATAAAAATAAGTTGTAGTCCATCGGTTTATTTCAATTTTGTTTATAATAATTAAAATTTTATTGGTATTTAATAGCTTAAAAAAGATAGGCTTTTAAATGATAACTACATATAAAAAGGTTTTATAGAGTACATAGATTTCTATGCTTTTGCAAAGTATATTAATATCTTGGAAAAATTAATGTATAGATGTGTGACTTAGAAATTTAACCTTTTTTTGAAATACTTCATAAGCCAAAACTATAATGCTTAATTTGACTAATAGCTAACAGCAAAACATTGAAAGTAAGGCTTCTCAGTCACACATCTATAAAATAGTTTAATAAACAAAATTACTATTTCAAGGAGGACTTTTTTATGAACCAATTAGAATTAATTATAGGCAGAATAAACAGCTTTGCCTGGGGCGGCTTTATGATTATATTCTTGGTGGGAACAGGTGTGATACTCACAATCGGCCTTAGGGTTGTTCAGTTTAGAAGATTGGGGTATGCCTTTAAGCTTCTTTTTTCAAAGGAGCATGCTGGTGACGGTGATATAACACCTTTTCAGGCATTAATGACATCCCTTGCAGCTACTATTGGTACTGGCAATATTGCCGGAGTTGCCACAGCAATAGCTGCTGGTGGTCCAGGTGCAGTCTTCTGGATGTGGGTAACTGCGGCATTTGGAGGAGCTACTAAATATGCTGAAGCCTTACTAGCAATTAAATACAGAACTACCAACGAAAAAGGTGAAAAATCTGGGGGCCCAATGTATTACATAAAAAATGGTATGTCTCAGAGGTTTGGCGGTAACTACGCTTGGCTTGGCTGGTTATTTGCATTATTTGGTTTTATTGCTTCCTTCGGTATAGGCAATATGGTTCAGGCAAATTCAGTAGCAGCATCTATGTTAACTACTTTTGGGATTAGCCCTGTAGTCTCTGGAATATTTATTGCTGCTGCAACTGGATTAGTTATTATCGGAGGTATAAAGAGTATAGCAAATGTAACTGATAAAATAGTTCCTGCAATGGCTGTTATATACGTTATAGGTGCTTTAATAGTGCTATTTAATAGAGCTTCCATGATTCCAACTGCCTTTGGTATGATATTTAATAACGCCTTCACTGCTAAAGCCGTTGGAGGAGGACTAGTGGGCACTGTAATCCGATTTGGAGTTGCTAGGGGAGTTTTCTCCAATGAAGCTGGTTTAGGTAGTGCACCCATCGCCCATGCTGCATCTAAGAATAATGATCCGGTAACCCAAGGTATTATAGGATCATTAGGGTCATTCCTTGATACCTTGGTGGTTTGTACAATGACAGCTTTAGTAATACTAGTTTCTGGTCTTGTAACAATCGGTAACGATGGTTTAATGTCAATTACAGATAATCTGACTGGTGCAGCCTTAACTACCACAGCATTCAGTCAATCGCTACCAGGGTTTGGGTCCTTCATAGTATCCTTTGGTTTAATATTTTTCGCATTTTCCACTATTCTTGGTTGGTACTATTATGGTTCAAAGTGTCTGGAATACATAGCTGGAGTAAAAATCATTTGGCTGTATAAAATAATTTGGGTAATTCTCTGTTGGTATGGTGCAACCCAGTCATTGGAATTTGTATGGAATATCTCTGACACCTTCAATGGATTGATGGCGATACCAAACTTAATAGCACTTTTAGCTCTTAGTCCATTAATCTTTAAAATGACTTCTGATTATGAGAAAAGGGAGAGACTTAGGTAAAACAAAGGTGCTTTGTTTGGTGCAAGGTGCGAGATACGAGGTACAAGGTGCGAGTTATTAAGATATTAAAAGCAGCCGAGTTTGGCTGCTTATTTTACTATTATATAGCTGTCTTGCTTTTCTGTTACTTCACCTATTATGGCAAATTCTGTCTTGAGGTTTTTTCCATAGAAATCAAGTAGTTCTTGGGATTTTTCCTTTGGGAGTGAGATAAGTAATCCTCCTGAGGTTTGTGGGTCATTTAAGATATCCTGTAGATACTCTGGTACATCTCCATCAAATACTACATTTTTCCCAAGGTAATCTTTATTTCTATATGCACCTGCGGGAATTAATCCCATTTTGGCATTTTCAATACTTCCTTCTATTATTGGGATAGATTTGGAATCTATAACTATAGATACTTCACTGCCCTTTGCTATTTCATAGCTATGTCCCAATAATCCAAATCCAGTGATGTCGGTACATGAATTGGCACCAGCCATATTCATACCCTCTGCAGCAATGTTATTAAGGCTGGTCATTACATGGATTGCCTTTTTCTGAATGCCTTCACTAAGCATTTCTGCTTTAATTGCTGTATTGAGTATTCCAAGACCTAGAGGCTTAGTCAAAATCAATATATCTCCGGGTTTAGCATTTGAATTGCTTATAACTTTATCTGGGTGAATAATACCAGTTACAGATAATCCATATTTAGGCTCATTGTCGTCCACTGTATGTCCTCCAACAAGTAATGCCCCTGCCTCCCTTACTTTATCACTTCCGCCCTTTAGTATTTCAGCCAATATGTCCATTGACAAGCAGGCTGGAAAACATACTATATTTAAGGCCAGGGTCGGCTTTCCACCCATTGCATAAACATCACTGAGTGAATTTGCAGCAGCTATCTGACCATAAATGTATGGGTCATCCACTACAGGAGTAAAAAAGTCTAGGGTCTGTATTAAGGCAGTGTCTTCATTTAGTTTATAGACTGCAGCATCATCTGCTGTATCAATTCCTACTAATAATCTATCACTATTAATTGGTGGTAGTTGACACAGAACTTGTGCCAAGGTCTCAGGACCTATCTTGGCAGCTCAACCGGAGCTACTGCTTAATTCAGTCAATCTTTTATTTCTTATGTCTTTCACATATACCACCTCCATTCATACTTTTCAGAGAAAGCCTCTACTTTAAAAACAACTATTGATTCAATACTCATCATAGAGCATTATTTTTATACCCACAGACCTATACTTAACACAAATATATATTACCACAATTTACTTTACTTTTATACTATCTTTAATCTGGTTAAACTTACTCTTTCCGATTCCAGAAACCTTCATTATATCTTCAATACTTTTAAAGCCATTGTTTTCCTTCCTATATTTAATTATATTTTCACCTATTGACTCACCTATCCCATTTAGAGTAATAAGCTCCTCCTTGGAAGCTGTATTGATATTTACCTTATTATCGACTCCTAAGCTTTCTGAATTATTTATTATACTATAATCAATCTCTTGTCCTATTTCATAAATGATTATTTTTTCACTATCATGCACATATTTTGACCTATTTATTCTATTAATATCTGCTTTATCTGTAAGCCCTCCAGCTTTATTAATAACATCTATTAGCCTATCTCCCTCTTTAAGGCTTATAACACCGGGATTTTTTACAGCCCCAGATATGTCAACCTTTATCTCCCTTGGTTCTTTTTCTTCAGTGGAGGCTTCTTTTGAAGTGTCTATTTCCTCATTTTCTACAGCATTACCTTCTTCATTTAAGGCTTCCTCTATTACCAGCTTTTCATTCATTTTGAAGCTAAATTCCCTTATATTGAAAAAGATAATTGATATAACGAATACTATGATTAATAATATTTCCTTTTTTCCTAATTTCTTCATCCTTTACCCTCCTTGATATATATAAGGATATTATTTATCTAAGCCTCTCAACTAACAGCTCTATTTTAAGTAATTATGCTTTTACAGTATTAGTTATAATTTCTATATTCCATTTCTTTAACCTTCTTTTACAATATAAATCCTTAAATTTTTTTTATTTTTCTGTTATACTATTAAGTGTCCCAAAAACTGAAAGCTATCTTTTTTCATAGAAATATAATACTTAACTAGAGGTGAAAACATGAAGCGTATCTTCTTAATAATTTTATCAATTTCTCTATTTATATCATCCACCGTTATCGGCTTTTCTTTAACTGAAAATAATGAAATTAATATTACTTCTGAAAGCGGTATACTAATTGATTTTGAAAGCGGCGATGTATTATTTGAAAAAAATCCCCATAAGATTATGTATCCTGCCAGCACAACTAAGATTATGACAGCTATTCTAACTTTAGAAAATGCAAACCTTAATGATGAGGTTATTATTGATAAAGAAACCCCTTTTACAGGTGGAAGTCGTATATATGTAAAGGAAGGTGAAGTATTTACAGTAGACCAACTATTAAATTCTCTTATGATTGAATCGGCAAATGACTCGGCTGTAGCCTTGGCAAAGCATATATCGGGAAGTGTTGAGGAGTTTGCAAGCCTCATGAATAAGCGAGCAAAGGAGCTAGGGGCATTAGATACTAATTTTAGAAACCCCCACGGTCTTCCGGATAAGGAGCATGTAAGCACTGCATATGATTTAGCCATGATATCTCAATACGCTATGACCATTCCCAAGTTTACAGAGATTGTTAAAACAGTAAGATATCAAATACCTGAAACTGAGAAGACCAACGAGATTAGATATTTCAGAAATAGAAATAGACTTTTATGGGGAACAGGTCCAAGTAATAGGATGGATTATGATGGTAAAAGAATTGACATAAAATACGATATAGTAGATGGTATTAAAACTGGATACACTTCAGAAGCCCAGCAGTGTTTAGTTTCAAGTGCTTCTAAGGATAATAGAAGGGTTATAAGCGTTGTTTTAAAGGCTATTAGGACAAATGTATATTCCGATTCAAAAAGGTTAATTGATTATGGCTTCGATAATTTTTCTGTAGTAAATTTAATCAATTCAGGGGTTGTTCTTAAAACTGTGGAGGTTGAAAACGGCGTAGAAGATATTCTTGACCTCGTAACACAGGATACTATATCAAAGATAGTTCCTAAAGACTATACTTCATCGGATATAAAGCAAACTATTGAAGTAAACCCAGAAATAAAGGCTCCAATTAATAAGGGAGAAGTCCTTGGAAAGCTCTCCTACACTCTAAATGGAGATATCATCGGTGAAACCAATTTATTAGCAAGGGATTTTATAGATGAAAAGCAAATATATAAGGTTGTAAAAAGAATTCAAGACCCGGCAAATATGAATATCTATATAGTAATAATCGGCTTAGTTCTCCTCTATATCCTTTGGCGGACAATCGTCACTATAAGACGCATTAGAAGGAGAAGAAGAAGGTGGAAGTGGTAAAGTTCAGTTGCGAGGTGCGAGATTCAAGGTACGAGGTTTTGGTGGCTTCTCTTTTAGGAATATAAAATGCTTGAAACTTCTATTTCTAAAAATAATATTTTCAGATAAAAAAGTAAGGTTTCCCATACGAAACATTACTCAGATTGTTGACAAAGTCAACAAGATGACAGGCTTTTGAGAAATCCGAAGTTCGAGGCATGCTGAAAGTGAGAGGTCGCAGCGTATAAAGAAATACGTAAGAGTTCTCACTTGAAGCAACAACGAAGAAATTCGGGTTTGTCAACAGCCTGAAGTAAGGTTTCCCATACGAAACATTACTTTTTTATCTTCTTGGTAATTATATAGATGAATACCGCTAAAACATTATTTGTTTTTAATTTATCTCCAACAATATTATCATACAATTCTTCATAATCTTAATTCTATTGTCGTTTATTCTATATTTACTTCTTAAATACTTAGTAATAATTATAAAATACCAAGTCCTCCATCTCTTTTTTAGCCCTTATCCTTACTTCAACCTCTGGATAACCGAAGGCTATTATCTCAGCTGCAACATGATTTGAGGGTAAGCCCAGTAGCCTAGATACCCTCTCCACGTCAAAGTATGAAATCCAAGTAGAATATATTCCGTTTTCAATTGCAGATATTACCATATGAGTTCCCGGAATCTTCGTTTGATGTTCTTCTAGGTTTAGGTATGAATATAAAGCCTTATCCATTTCCTCTATTTCTTCATTAAATCTAGGAAATCGACGCTTTTGAATATCCCTTCCCCCTCTATCATCTCCTACTATGACAGTGCATAAGACAATTAGCAAAGGAGCGCTCTTAATCCATGATTGATTATAGGCTAAGTCTGCAATTTTGTTAATCAGTTCCTTATCTCTTATAACGCCGAATCTCCAAGGCTGCTCATTCCCACCGGAAGGTGACAATCTCCCTGCTTCTATTATTTCTTTAATAATGTCATAGGGTATCTCTTCATTAGCAAAATTTCTTACGCTGCACCTTTTTTTAAGTAATTCTATAATCACAATAATGCTCCCCTGCTTATTTTTAATAACATTTTACAATGCTTCACCCTTAATAGAATGACTCATGTACCTTATACCTTGTATCTTGCACCTTGTACCTTGTACCTTGCACCTTGCACCTTGTACCTTGCACCTTGCACCTTGCAACTCGTACCAAAAAAGCGACTCACCAAAGTCGCTTTTTTTACTAAACCATTGCTATCATTTCAATTTCTACATTTACATCCTTAGGCAGTCTAGCTACCTCAACGCATGCTCTAGCAGGTTTATGAGTGTCGAAGTACTCAGCGTAAACTGCATTTATTCTTCCAAATTGGTCCATATCTTTAATGAAAACAGTTGCTTTAATAACCTTTTCAAGGGATGTTCCTGCTTCTTCCAAGATAGCCTTTCCATTTTCAAGGCATTGTCTTGTCTCTTCTTCTATACTTCCCTTTACCAGCTCTCCTGTAGCTGGATTTATTGGTATTTGACCCGATACAAATAAAATATTTCCTGCTGCTACTGCTTGTGAATAAGGCCCAACCGCTGCCGGCGCCTTATCAGTATGTATTACTTTTAAATCCATTAAAAAAACCTCCTAATATATATTTAGTTATAGTCATAGTACATTAAGACTTAAGATAAATTTAACTGAAATAATGAACACTTCTACATTCTTTCAGTTAAATTTATTAATCTTTAGAGTAGTATTACTATATTTCATAACAAGAACTGACAAAGGGTCTTTATTTTGACCTGAGAGTTATAACTGTTACACCTAAGAGCCAAGAGCTACGAGCTAAGAGCTGACTAAGCGTCGCCCAACGCCTTAGTCCTACTTATTATCAACTCTTATTTCGTCTAAGTAATTATAGATTGTATATCTTGATACACATAGTACCTTTGCTACATAGTCTATTGCACCTTTTATAAGAAAAGCTCCTTGATGGTCTAAATCCTTGACGATATTTACTTTTTCTTCTTTACCCATGTAAGCTACTGGCTTACCAGTCTTTTCTAGGGTATTCTTAACTATGTCAGTTAGTACGTCATTTACCCTATTTGAAGATTCATCCTCAGATTTATCTACTTTTACTGATTGCGTCTGAATTAAATCATCTATTACCCTCTTTGAAACCACCAGCTCAGATAAATCAAAATTAATGCAGATGCATCCGATAACTTCATCCTTTTCATTTCTGATGAACATCGTCGAAGATTTAAGCACCCTTCCCTCGGCACTCTTACCTGTATAATTTATTTTATCTTTAGTAATATTATCATCTAGAACCTTTTTTAGCATTGATTCATATAAAGGTCCTCCTATACTTCTACCGGTAACGTGTCCGTTGGCAATTGCAATAATAGATCTATCCATCTTACTAAAATCGTGAAGAACAACTTCACAGTTTTTGCCAAAGGTCTTCGCTATACCCTCTACCACAGGCAAATAGCTTTTTAATATAGGACTTATATTGGTTGTCATGTAATTTCCCCCTCTAAATATAATTTGGTTATTTAGCTACAATATTAACTAGCTTCCCAGGTACACAAATAACTTTGAAAATATTTTTTCCGTCAATAAAAGCTTTGATTCTATCATTATTTAAAGCAGTCTTTTCTAAATCATCCTTTGATATGTTTTTATTTACCATGATTTTTTCTCTTACTTTTCCGTTAACCTGTATAACTATTTCTACTTCTTCCTTTATTAAAGCTTTGCTGTCATATCCTGGCCAGCTTTGCTTATGAATACTATCATCTTTCCCTAGAGTATACCATAACTCCTCTGTCATATGGGGTGCAAAGGGTGATAGCAATATGAGTATAGTCTCTAAGGCCTTTGTAATAAGTCTATAATTGATCTTTTCTTTATCTATCTCTTTATACTTATATGTTTCATTTACTAATCCCATTATACCACTAATTGCAGTGTTGAAATTGAATCTTCCACTTATATCCTCTGTCACCCTTTTTATTGTGTTGTTTATTCCAAAGTTTAACTCTTTGTCTTCTTTACTATTTATTTCGATTGTATTATCAGCAGCTTGAGCATATTCTTTAAGTTCATATGCTAATCTCCACACTCTGTTTAAAAATCTATAGGAGCCCTCAACCCCGGTATCACTCCATTCTAAATCTCTTTCTGGCGGTGCAGCAAATAATATAAATAGTCTAGCAGTATCTGCTCCATATTTTGATATTATTTCCTCTGGACTTACAACATTACCCTTGGATTTAGACATCTTTGCCCCATCCTTAAGAACCATTCCCTGTGTTAATAAATTCTTGAAGGGCTCGTCTACAGGCGATAACCCTTTATCATAAAGTACCTTGGTAAAGAATCTTGCATAAAGCAGGTGAAGGATTGCATGCTCTACCCCGCCAATATATTGATCTACATCCATCCAATATGCTGCTTTTTCTTTATCAAATATTTTATCGTCATTCTTAGGGTCAGTATATCTTAAAAAGTACCATGATGAATCGACAAAGGTATCCATAGTATCAGTTTCTCGCTTTGCCATAGCTCCACATTCAGGACAAGGTGTATTTTTAAATGATTCACTTGTTGTAAGGGGAGATTCTCCTTTGCCAGTAAATACTACATCGGTAGGAAGCTCAACAGGCAAATCTTTCTCTGGCACTGGAACTATTCCACACTCTTTACAATATACGATTGGTATTGGTGTTCCCCAATATCTCTGACGGGAAATTAGCCAATCTCTGAGTCTAAAGTTAACTGTCCTCTCACCAAGCTTTCCTTTTTCAATGGCTTCTATAATCTGCTCCGATGCAACAGTATTTTTTAGTCCATTAAACTTCCCTGAGTTAACCATAACTCCCGGCTCTGAGAATGGTAATTCTAATTCCTCTACCTTCTCTAAATCTTCTGGCTTAATCACAGGTATTATATCTATTTCATATTTTTTAGCAAATTCATAATCTCTTTCGTCATGACCCGGCACAGCCATTATTGCACCAGTTCCATAGTCCATTAATACATAGTTTGCAATATATATAGGTATTTTCTTTTCATTTAAAGGATTAATGGCATATTTTCCAATAAATATACCTTCCTTTTCCACATTACTAGCTGTTCTTTCAATCTCCGTCATGCGTCCAAGCTTATTTACAAATGTAGTTACTTCCTCCTCATACTTAGTATCCTTAACTAGCTGACTTACAAGGGGATGCTCTGGAGCTAAAACCATAAAGGTAACTCCAAATGTTGTATCTGGCCTTGTTGTGAATATATCTAAAGCCTCATCACTGCCCTTAATCTGGAATTTCATTTCTGCTCCATAGCTTTTACCTATCCAGTTTTCCTGCATTGTTTTAACTTTTTCAGGCCATCCGCCTAGCTTTTTTAAATCTTCTAATAGGGTTTGTGCATAATCTGTGATTTTAAAATACCATTGATCTAGGTTTTTCTTTACAACTATTGTATCACATCTCTCACATTGGTCATTGATAACCTGCTCATTTGCAAGTACAGTCTCACACGACAGACACCAGTTAACGGGATACTTTTTCTTGTAGGCTAATCCGCTATTGTAAAATTGTAGGAATATCCACTGGGTCCATTTATAATAGTCGGGTAAGCATGTAGTAACTTCCCTATCCCAATCATAGCTTATTCCAAGCTCTTTAAGCTGCCTAACCATCTCAGCAACATTTTCTCTAGTCCATATATCAGGATGTATGTTGTGTTTAATTGCAGCATTTTCTGCTGGAAGACCAAATGCGTCCCATCCAATTGGATGAAGAACATTATAGCCATTCATGGTTTTAAATCTAGCTATAACATCTCCTATTGAGTAATTTCTTACATGTCCCATATGGAGCTTGCCTGAAGGGTAAGGAAACATTTCAAGACAATAATATTTTCCTTTTTTATGGTCTTCATCGACCTTAAATGCCTTTTTTTCTTCCCATTTTCCCTGCCACTTACTTTCAATTTCACTAAAATTATACTTGACCATTTTATCTGCCTCCTTGGTGTTGTTCTTTATTATGTGGGTAATATAAATTTATGATTCATGGCAATAAAAAAAGCAGTACCTAAAAACAACACTTCCCCAATAAAATATAGGGACGAGAATTTTCCCGCGGTACCACCCTACTTGACACAATATCCACTCTAATGGTTCTTTAAAGGTAACCAACCTGATTTCAAATCTTGCGGATACTTAATTGCAGCCTAGCTCTCCTGTATTACTTTTCCGTATCCTCTAGGTAAGTTCAAAGGTCTTTTATGCCGATTTCCACCAACCATCGACTCTCTGGGGTCTTTATACCTCTATAATAAAATCGCCTTCTACTACTCCTATATTTAAAATATTAAGTTTGTTAATATTTATTGTAATAATTTTGCTAATCTATGTCAATATCTAATTCTACATATTTCGCACCTTTCCAAATTCTTTCTATATCATAAAAGCTTCTTTGCTCCTCGGTAAATATGTGGACCACAATATCCAAATAGTCCAGTAATATCCAGCTCCCTTCTCTATGTCCCTCTTTATGGCTTAGGGAGACATTTTTTTCATCAAGCCTTTTTTCAACCTCATCAGCTAGAGAAGACGTATGCTTTATAGAGGTTCCAGTAGCTATTACGAAGTAATCAGCAAAGGCTGTGAGTTTTCCTACCTCCATTAAGACAATATCTTTACCTTTTTTATCATCAATTATCTTGCAAATTTCAATTGCAAGCTCCCTCTCAAAATTCTGCATCCATTATCCTCCCTTATATCTATCTTTTTTATGGAGTCAATTCATATGGATATACGCTTTTATAATTTAATATTTTCAAAGAAAAAAATGTACAAGCCTTTATTGTTTTCTTTGAAAAAATAATTAAGGTTTAAAAGCGTTTATCTTTATATAAAAGCTAAAACAGTCTAGTTATACTGAAAATGCATTATACCCTAAGAAGCTTAAATAAGAAATATATATTAAAATCAGTATTATTCCTGTAGCTCTTTTGAGTTTATTATTATATATTCCAGAAATGATTAGAATCAACATAAGGCTCAGTGCAACGGGAAGATCAATATAGAGTGTTTGGGGAATATTTTCATACACCCTTCCAAATAGAGAAATATTGTCCTTACTAATAATAAGTCCCCCTTTAGCAGTTATAGAAGCTGTACCTATTATCATTGTGTTGTTCAATATATTGGCACCTATAATATTCCCTACAGAAATCCCCTCATGTCCTTTAATTATTGACGTTATACTTGTTGTGAGTTCAGGTAAAGATGTACCTATGGCTATCAAAGTCAAGCTAATGATTTTCTCAGGAACATTATAGTACTCTGCAATTGTTTTTCCGTTGTTTACAAGAAGCTGAGCACCTATAATAATAAATATAGTCCCTAAAACAAATTTTACTATGTTTATTATTACCTCTTTTGAGCTTACCTTTTTATATGAACTCTTATTATCAACAAGAATGTTACTTACTGTAAGCTGTCTAAGGTTTAGCCAAATAAATACTGCTAAAATAGAAAGTAGAATTAAGCCTTCTCTCTCTGATATGGAAAAATCAACACTAAAAATTAATACTAATATTGTTGAAACTATCATCAGTAAGCCTTTTTGACTGAAAAGCTTTTTATTTATCTGGCTTGGAGCAAAGAGAATTGATATTGAAAGTATTAATCCTATATTACATATAACCGATCCAACAGCATTACCCACTGCTATATCTGGTGATCCCGTAGATGATGCAAAGGCTGAAACAAACAGTTCTGGTAAGGTTGTAGCTAAGCTTACTATCGTAGCACCTATAATAATCGTTGGTATTCCTGTAATTGTAGCAACCCATACCGCTGCACTTACAAACATATCTCCACCTTTAATTATAACCACTAATCCAACCAGGAATAAAAGCAAAGTAATATAGATCAATTTTAGATTCCTCCATTAAATTCTATTCTAAAAACAACCCCCTTTTTAAAACATCGTATCTTCTATTTATAGATTTCTAATTCACTTAAATTACTTTCTAAGAAAGTTTCTTTAGCATCTCATTTCTGGCTAAAATACTATCTATGTGGATTGAACGTCCCCTTGAGATAACATGAATAATTGAATTATCAAGTGCCATTAAAACTGCCTTATCTAAATTTTCATGAGCAATATTTCTAATATCATCTACTCCGGGATATTTTCTATTTGGCTCAATATAATCTGCTAAGTATATTACTTTTTCAAGTTTAGTCATTTCATTTCTTCCTGTTGTGTGAAATCTTATGGAATCAAGAATTTCTTTATCATTTATTTCAAATTCATTTTTTATTAATTCAGCACCAATTAGTCCATGGGCAAGGTCTATATTCTCCTCCATTACTTCGTCGATGATAATATTAAAATGTCTTATATATTCTCTCGCCTCATGCTTTGTTAAATACTTTGCATAATCATGTAAAAGTCCAGCAATTTTTGCTTTTTCTCTATCTACTTCATATTTTTCTGCCAGCCAAGCTGCTGTTTCACAAACACCTATTGAGTGAATATATCTTTTGCGTGGTAATTTCCTCTTTAGTACAGACTTTATAAACTCCAAATCATACAATTTTTACACCTCTATAGATATAATCTGTTCTTATGAATATATTATCTAGGAAGCTCTATAACAGGGTCTTCCTTTGCCTCTCTGTATATGATAAATTTGCGTCCTATGGCTTGCACAAATTCTGCCTCTAGTGCTTGTGCTACTTCATTGGCAGCCTCTTTAGTATCTAGCAGGCTATTTTTCTGAAGACTTACCTTTACTAATTCCCTAGCCTCTAAAATCTGGTCTAGCTGCTTTAAATAGCTTTCAGTTATACCTTCTTTTCCTATATGTGACATAGGGTCCATATCATGTGCTATTCCCTTTAAATAAGACCTTTGTTTACTCGTAATCATTTAAACCATCTCCCTAATCATAGTACTCAAATTCAATATCGTATATCTTAACTGTATCTCCGTCTTCAATTCCCAGCTTCTTAAATTCTTCAAAGACTCCTCTTTTCTTTAAAATGCTTTGGAATCTCCTTACGGAATCTATATCGGTGAAGTCAGTTGAGTAAACCAGCTTCTCTATGGCTTTTCCTTCTACTTTATAGACATTACCTTCTTTAGCGATGATTAACTCATCTTTTTCTTTATCTCTTTTCTCCAGCTTGTATAATTGATGCTCAGAATCTATTTCTTCCTTTGGCTCATCTTCTATCTTATCTAGAAGTTCTGTTGTGTACAGCATCAGTTCCCTGAGTCCGTCATTTGTAGCGGCTGATATGGGGAAGACCTTATATCCTCTTTCATTCATAGCCTTCTCAAATTCTGTAAAGTCCTCCTTGTTCTCTAAAAGATCTATCTTATTAGCAGCAATTACCTGCTGTCTTGAAGCGAGCTTATCGTTAAACTTTTCAAGCTCATTATTTATCTTTTCAAAGTCGTCCAACGGGTTCCGGCCTTCAATTCTTGAAATATCCACAACATGTATTAGAAGCTTTGTCCTTTCAATATGCCTTAAAAATTCATGCCCAAGACCTACACCTTCATGGGCCCCTTCTATAAGCCCAGGAATGTCAGCTAGTACAAAACTTTTACCATCAATAGCATTCACTACCCCAAGATTAGGAGTAATAGTTGTGAAATGATAGTTGGCAATCTTTGGTGTAGCCTTAGTTACAACCGAAAGTAAGGTGGATTTCCCAACATTGGGAAAGCCTACAAGACCTACATCTGCCAAAAGCTTTAGCTCCAATATCACCCATCTTTCCTCACCATAGTCCCCGGATTCAGCAAAGTTTGGAGCTTGTCTTGTGGAGGTCTTATAATGGACATTTCCCTTACCACCTTTACCACCCTTAGCAATTATAGCTCTTTGACCGCCTTCTGTTAAGTCTGCTATAACTATTCCCGATTCCTCATCCTTTCCAATGGTTCCAGGAGGTATCCTC